>CAISJH010000232.1 GCA_903885585.1 uncultured beta proteobacterium | reverse complement strand
GTGTGGAAGCTGCCCATCACGTTGACCTCGATGCAGCGCCGCCAGGCGGCCGGGTCGGTGTGGGCCAGGGGCCCGAAGGCGGCCATGCCGGCGTTGGCCCAGACCATGTCCAGTCGGCCGTGCCGCTGGAGTGCGGCCTGCACGGCGGCTTCGCAGGCAGCCAAAGATGTGACGTCACAGACGACTTTCAGCGGTCGTTCCAGACCACCTTGCCCTAACGCATCGGCCTGCCGCGTCAGGCCGGGCGCATCCTGGTCCACCAGCACTGGCACCGCGCCACGGCGCAGCAACTCGGCCGCCCCGGCCGCCCCGATGCCTGACGCCGCACCCGTCACCAGGACGACTCGACCGCGTAGGCTGGGATTCACCCGGGTCTCTCCGATCACCCGGCCGACTTGGTGATCATGAAGTACAGGATGGGCAGCGGCAGCAGCGTCGCCAGCGCACCCCAGAGCTGCCACTGACGCGACAGCCGACGGTACTGCGCCGTGATCTGCGTGGTCTGGGCCAGCAATTGGCGCTGGCGCAGTTGGATGGGCAGCAGCACGAACAGCCAGATCAGCCCGGACAGCCCGAACAGGATGTAGGACCACTGGATCCACGGATGCCCGCTCTCACCCCCCCAGCGGTGCGCCATCAGGTAGCCAGTCAGCACGATGCCCAGAGAACCGCCGGCGGTGAACAGCACGTCGGTGATGAGCACCATGCGGTTGCTGAAACGGATGATGGTGTGGTCCTGGGTCCGCTCGGCCATGGCGGCCCACACGCCACTGACGATGACGTTGCCGATGAACAGGCAGGCGCACAGGATGTGCGCGATCTTGAGGGCGGCAGGGCTCATCGTTCGGGTGGGGCAGATGTGCTGCCCTTGGGCACTGGGTCTGTGGCTTCTCGAGCCTCACGCTCGCGTCGTGTGGCTTCCTGGGCGCGTTTCACGTCGCGCAGCTGCCACCAGACGAACAAGCCACCGGCCACGGCCACGCCCAGCACCTCTACCAGCTTGAGCAGGGGCAGTTCACCCATGGTCGTACCGGGTACCAGGCGTTCAGGCCCGGCTTTGCCGGTCCTGGGCACGCTGCTGTTCGCGGTCGATCAGGCGGGCATGCAGCCGGGTGGCCCACTCCATGCGCTCGTCAAAGCTGCGGCGGGGCAGGGAACGGTTGCCGCTGGCGCCGCCGCGGGCCTCGCATTGCTCCACCGCCTCCACCAGGTAGGCGATCTCGGGCAGCGGGGCCAGCGGCTTGCTCCCAAAGGGGGAGTGCATCAGCGCTGCGCCCGTGGAGGCGGCCAGCAGAGCGATCTTGCGGCTCTTGGAGACGACGGCGCGGCGCGACACCGAGTCCAGGCCCTCGCGCTCGAGCTGGTGGCCGATCTCGGCGTACACGCGGCAGGCGGCCTGGATGGCCGGGCGGCAGTCCAGGGGCAGGGCGGCGATGCCGGCGGCGGCCCGCTCGTACAGCACGTCGGCGGCGCGCAGCAGGCGCTGCACGACCGAGCCGATGGCCGGCGTGAAGACCGGCGCGTGCAGCCAGGCGTCGGCGTCGATACCGGCCTCGGCCAGCCAGTCGCGCGGCAGGTACAGGCGGCCGTTGCGGGCGTCCTCGCCCACGTCGCGGGCGATGTTGGTCAACTGCATGGCCACGCCCAGCTCACAGGCCCGCGCCACGGCCTGCGGGCCGCGGGTGTCCATCACCAAAGACATCATGGCGCCCACGGCACCGGCCACGCGGGCTCCGTAGGCCTGCACGTCTGACAGCGTGTGGTACTGACGGCCTTGCGCGTCCCACAGAAAGCCCTCCAGCAAGGCGTCGGGCAGGGTGCGCGGGATGGCGTAGCGGTGCACCACCTGGGCCAGGGCACGGTCGGCCTCGGCCGGGCCGGGGCGGCCTTCGTAGATGGCGTCCAGCCGTTGCGTCAGCGCACGGCCGGCAGCGTGCGGGTCCTCGCCCATGTCCACCGCGTCATCGGCCAGGCGGCAGTAGGCGTACAGCGCCGTGGCCGGGTCACGCACGCGGGACGGCAGCAGCAGCGAGGCCGCGAAGAAAGTCTTGGAACCTCCTCGCATCAGGGCGCGGCGCGCGGCGGCGTCCAGGGGCTGCATGAGGGCCGGGTCGAGGGACGGCTGTCCTGGTGTGGTCATCGGGTCCGTCCTGTTCGAGATGTCAAGCAAACGTCCAGCAAGCGTCAAACAAACGTCAAACAAACGTCAAGCAAAGGCCTTCGCGTCCGGCAGCACCTGTTCCAGCATCTTGGCCGACATCAGCACGCCGGGCACACCCGCGCCGGGGTGGGTGCCGGCACCGACGATGAACAGGCGGTCGATGTCCTCGCTGCGGTTGTGCGGGCGAAACCAGGCGCTTTGCAGCAGGATGGGTTCCTGGCCGAAGGCCGCGCCCTTGTAGGACAGCAGGCGGTCCTGGAAGTCCTGCGGCGTGGTCACGCGCGAACTGACGATGTGCTTGGACAGGCCCGGCAGTACGGCGCGCTCAAGCACCTGCTCCACCCGTTGGCGGTAGCTCTCGGCCACCTTCGGCCAGTCGGTGCCGCTGTCCAGGTGCGACACCGGGCTCAGCACGTAGAAGGCGTCGCAGCCGGGTGGCGCCACGGACGGGTCGCTCGCGCTCGGGCGGTGCAGGTAGAGGCTGAAGTCCTCCGGCACCACGTGGCGCTTGAAGATGTCGCGCAGCAGTTCCTCGTAGCGCGGGCCCAGCACCATCATGTGGTGGGGCACGTCGTCCCAGCGGCGGTTGGTGCCGAAGTACCAGACGAACAGGCTCATCGAGTGCTTGCTGCGCTCGATCTTGGCGTCGGTCCAGCGCTGTCGGTATTGCGCTTCGATCAGGTGGCGGTAGGTCCACATGGTGTCGGCGTTGGACACGACGATGGCTGCCGGGATCTGCTCGCCGCTGGCCAGCGTCACGCCCGTGGCGGCGGGTCGGCCGCCGGGGCCCGGCTGCACGTCGATCTTGCGCACCTCGGCGTTGTAGCGGATCTGCCCGCCCAGGCCTTCCAGCAGCTTGACCATAGCGCGGATGATGGCGCCGGTGCCGCCCATGGCCCAGTGCACGCCGAACTGGCGCTCCAGCGAATTGATCAGGCTGTAGATGCCGGTGACGGCCAGCGGGTTGCCGCCAATGAGCAGCGGGTGGAAGCTGAACACCACGCGCAGCTTCGGGTTGCGCATGTGCTCGCAGGCGAGCTTCCAGATGCTCTTCCAGCCGCGCATGCGCACCATGTTGGGCAGCGCCCACAGCAGATCGCTGATGGAGTTGTAGGCGATGCCCCCGAGCTCGATGAAGCCCAGCTGGTAGCACTTGTGGGCTTCGACCAGGAAGCGCTCGTAGCCGGGCAGATCCTCCGGCGAGAAGCGGGCCACCTCGGCGCGCATGCGGTCCGGGTCGCCGGTGTAGTCGAACCAGGTGCCGTCGTCGAAGCGGATCCGGTAGAACGGCTCCATCAGCTTGAGCTCGACATCGTCGGAGAACTTGCGTCCTGCCGTGGCCCACAGTTCGTCCAGCAGAAAAGGGGCCGTGATGATGGTGGGCCCGGCGTCGAAATTGAAGCCGTCCTGCTTCCACACGTAGGCACGCCCGCCCGGTGCGTCCAGCTTCTCCAGCACCTGCACGCGCCAGCCCCGTACCGCCAGGCGGATGGCCGCGGCCAGGCCGCCAAAGCCGCTGCCGATGACCAGGGCCAGCGGCGCCTGCGCGGTGGCAGGGGTGAACGTGGTCGAGCTCGGGATCGTCATCGGGGCTGGGTACTCATGTGTGAAAGAACGGTCATGGTAGAGGCGGATGAGAACGCAGGCCCGCCGTGAAGGCTTGACCTCGTTTGTCGGCACGCAGGGCCCAGCGCCACAGGGCTGTGGTGTCCAGCGGCAGCACCAGCATCAGGTGCTCGACGATCG
>CAISJH010000231.1 GCA_903885585.1 uncultured beta proteobacterium | reverse complement strand
GGAAGAACTTCCAGCGATGGGACGTTTTGTCGGATTGAGGAGTCATCACGGGTACCTGGAGGCTGGGAGCAAGCGCCGATCTTCGGCCGTCCCGCCAGACCGACCAAGCAGGTGTTTCCCTGAGGCGGGGCCGGATGTGCCGGGACCTGCGCATACGCAACCTGCAGCCGCCCCCCCTGGGCACGATCTCCACACCGGCCCTCGGCCTCTGCCGTCGGCGTTTTCAGGAGATCAGATCCATGCACCGTCACACCATCCGTAGCAGCAAGACATGGGCCTCTGCCCTGGCAGCCCTCACATTGAGCATGGCCAGCCTGGGCGTGCAGGCGCAGGGCTTTGCAGGGATCGGCGTGGGCCAGTCCCGGGCCGACATCGACTGCACCGGCACCCTCACCTGCGACCGCAATGACACCGCCTGGAAGCTGTACGGCGGCTACATGTTCCACCCGAACTTTGGTGGTCAGGCCGAGGTCTACCGCCAGGGCCGGGCCAAGTTCTCGGCCGCCCTGGGCGATGGCAGCGTGGCCACGGGCGAATTCAAAGGGGAAGGCATCGGCCTGTATGGCCTGGCGATGGCCCGAGATGGCATCTGGTCGGTCTTCGGCAAGGCCGGCGTTCTGTCGTCCCGCATCACCGGCTCAGCTCGGGTACAGGACATCAGCGCCAGCCGTCGCGAGACCCACACGCACTTCGGCTGGGGCGCAGGCCTGGGCGTGGACTGGACGAAGAATTTGGGCGCCCGCCTGGAGTACGAGCGGCTGCGCGGCCGCCTTCTGGGCGAATCGGTGGACGTGGATCAGGTGACGGCCGGCTTGGTGGCGCGCTTTTGAACACGGTGGCACGGATGAACCCCCTTCGCCGCCTTCTGGTGCATGTGGATGGGTCCCCGCGCAGCCGCCAGCGCCTGCAGGTGGCGCGTCAGTTGGCGCAGTCCTGCGATGCAGGTGTGACGGCCATGCTGGCCGTGGACCCCGCCTGGGTGGCGGTGCCCATGGGGGGCATGGGCGGCATGGGCGATGCCGGAGGGGTGGTGCTGCTGCAAGAGGCCGAGGATGAGCGACGCCGCCGCGCGCGTGACCAGTTCGACACCCTGGCCTCCACACCGGGGCCGGGTGTCACCTGGTGCGACGGCGGTAGCGCGCCCGCATTGAACGCCTTCGCGCAGCGAAGCCTCTACAGCGACCTGCTGGTGCTGGGCCAGCACGACCCTGATGACGCCCTGGCCTGGGGTGTCGGGGCCGACTTCGTGCCCTCGGTCATCGCGGCCAGCGGCAAACCTGCGCTCGTCGTGCCCGCGGTGGGTGACTACCCTGAACTGGGCCGGCGCGTGCTGGTGGCCTGGAAACCCACTCGCGAGGCGGCACGCGCGCTGACTGCAGCGCTGCCCATGCTGCAGAGTGCGCAGACGGTGGATGTGGCCCTCTGGTCAGAGCCCTCGGACGGGTGGGACGGCAGCGCACCCGCTGCCCGGGATGTGTGGCTGGAAGACTGGCTGCAGGCCCATGGCGTGCAGGCACAGATGCTGCACCAGGGCGCAGATGGCCGCGGCGTCGGAGACCTGCTGCTCTCGCTGGCCGCCGACCGCAGCAGCGACCTGCTCGTCATGGGTTGCTACGGGCATTCGCGCGCGCGCGAATGGCTGCTTGGGGGGGTCACTCAACGCGTGCTGCGCTCGATGACCTTGCCCGTGCTGATGGCGCACTGAAGGGCGGAATTGTCCCCTTCGAGCGCGGCCACGCTCGACCAGACCCCTGCCTCGAGCCGCGCCTCAAGCCACACCTCATGCCGCTGAGCTGAGCGTCTTCCATAACTCGCCGGGAAGCGCCATGTCGCACCTCACACCCTTCGCCGGCCGCGTGGTGCTGCTCGGGCTGGGCTGCATCGGCCGGGGCGTGCTGCCGTTGCTCTTGCGGCACCTGCAGATCGAGCCGGCGCGGATGCTGCTGATCAGCCCCGAGAGCCCTGCGCTGCGGCACGCCGAGGCCCAGGGGTACCAGGTGATGGCAGAGCGCATCACCCCGGCCAACCTGCGTAGGCTGCTGGTGCGGAGACTGCGGCCTGGCGACCTGCTGCTCAACCTGTCTGTTGGTGTGGACTCGGTGCCGCTGATCGAACTGGCCCGAGCGCGGGGAGCCGTGTACGTCGACACGGCCCAGGAGCCTTGGGCCGACGCACCGGCGTTGCCGCCCGCACAAAGCACCAACCATGCTCGCCGTCAGGCCGCGCTGCAACTGGGTCGCCGGCCCGGCAGCCCCACGGCCGTGCTGTGTCATGGCGCCAACCCCGGATTGGTGTCGCACTTCGTCAAGGAGGCGCTGCTGCACCTGGGCCGCCAACAGGGCCTGGGGCTGCAGACGCCCCTGGCACGCAACGACTGGGCTCAATTGGCACGCCAAGTGGGCGTGCGGACCATCCACATCGCGGAGCGCGACACCCAGTGGAGCGCCACCCATCGCCTGCCCGGCGAGTTCGTCAACACCTGGTCGGTGCGCGGCTTCATCGAGGAAGCGATGCAGCCCGCAGAGCTGGGCTGGGGCACGCACGAGCGACAGTGGCCTCGCGATGGCCACCGGCACGACCGCCGGGCCCCAGGCCTCTGGCTGTCCCAACCCGGGGCCGCCACGCGCGCGCTGACCTGGACACCCCACATCGGGCCCACGCTGGGCTTCGTGATCACCCACATGGAGTCGCTGACCATCGCGGACTGGCTGACCATCGGTCCGGCCAGCCGTCCGCAGTGGCGGCCCACCGTGCATTACGCCTACCGCCCCTGCGACGACGCCGTGTTGTCGCTGCATGAGCTGGCAGGTGCAGGCTGGCGCATGCCCAAGCTGCAGCGACACCTGGCCGACGACATCGTGGGGGGGACCGACGAATTGGGCGTGCTCATCGGCGGCCCGGCCAGCGGTGCGCTCTGGCTCGGCTCACAACTCACCGCCGCCGCGGCGCGCGAAGCCGCCCCTGGCAACAGCGCCACCACGTTGCAGGTAGCCGCCGGCGTCATGGCCGCGGCCGTGTGGGCCACCCAACACCCTGATTGCGGCCTGCTCGAGCCCGAGGACCTGCCGCACGAGGAGATCCTGGCGCTGGCGAGGCCCTACCTGGGCACGCTGGCCGCCTTCCGTACCGACTGGACGCCGCTGGACGGGCGCGGCTCGGCGCTGCAGCCGGCCCCACAGCCCGAAGACCCCTGGCAGTTCGCCAACGTCAGGGCCTGAAGGCCGCCTTCGACTGCGCCTTGCGTCCGGTCAACCACCTCCCGACGCCAGCGCCCTAGGGTCATGGGGTTCAAGGAGACCGAATGACCGAACCCTCTTCCGCCAGCTCTCTCAATCCGACGCCGGCAAGCGAAATCTCACTCGTCGACCACCTGCCGCCTGACGTGGTGCCCATCGTGCCGATGCGCAACCTCGTACTGTTTCCACAGGTCTTGGCCCCGATCACGATTGGGCGCCCGCGCTCCGTAGCGGCCGTGGCACGCGCCATAGGCTCCAAGGACCCGCTGATCGTGGTGCTGCAGCGTGACCCCACGGTGGACGACCCCGGCTTGGCAGACATGCACCCGGTAGGCACCTTGGCGCGGATCGTCCAACACGCGCGAGGCGACGAATCTCAGTGGCATGTGGTGTGCCAGGGCATAGAGCGGGTCCGGGTGCTGGAACTCGTACCCGGTCACCCCTTCATGGCCGCACGCGTGGAACGCCTGGAAGACAAAGCGGCCGCGAGACCTTCAGCGCAAGCGGAGGCCCTGTCGCTTCAGCTGCGAGAGCGGGCAGCGGAACTGCTGTCATTGCTGCCCAGCGTACCGGCGGAACTCACGCAGGTGATGCAGGCCACCGCCGCGCCCTCGCAACTGGCCGACCTGGCCGCCAGCCTGGTGGATGCAGAGCCTGAGCAAAAGCAGGTGCTGCTGGAGACCCTGGACACCGAGGCGCGCCTGCGCGGCGTGCTGGAACTGGTGACGCACCGGCTGCAGGTGCTGCGTCTGTCGCAGGAGATTGGGGCACGCACCAAGGAACAATTCGACGATCGGCAGCGCCGCGTGCTGCTGCAGGAGCAGCTGCGCGCTATCCGCAAGGAACTGGGCGAGGACTCGGAGCAGTCGCAGGACTTCCAGCGTCTGGAAGAGGCCATCACCAAGGCCTGCATGCCGGCCGAAGCCGAGGCCCAGGCGCGCAAGGAGTTCGAGCGCCTCAAGCGCATGAGCGACAGCTCGGGCGAAAGTCCCATGCTGCGCACTTGGCTGGAGTGGATGACCGAGCTGCCCTGGGCTGAGCCGGCAACGCGGGATATCGACCTCGAAACGGCCCGCGGGGTGTTGGAGGCCGACCACTTCGGCCTGCACAAGGTCAAGCGCCGCATCGTCGAGTACTTGGCCGTGCGCAAGCTCAATCCCAAGGGTCGCGCACCCATCCTGTGCTTTGCGGGCCCGCCCGGCGTGGGCAAGACCTCCCTGGGGCAGAGCATCGCCAAGGCCCTGGGCCGGCCCTTTGTGAGGGTGTCGCTGGGCGGCGTGCACGACGAGGCCGAGATCCGCGGTCACCGCCGCACCTACATCGGCGCCCTGCCCGGCTTGGTGGTGCAGGGGCTCAAGCGCGCCGGCTCGCGAGACTGCGTGATGATGCTCGACGAGGTGGACAAGATGGGAACCAGCTTGCGCGGCGACCCGGCAGCCGCCCTGCTGGAGGTGCTGGACCCGGAGCAGAACAACACCTTTCGGGACCATTACCTCGGCCTGCCCTTTGATCTGAGCCGCGTGGTTTTCATCGCCACCGCCAACGTCATGGACGCCGTAACCGCGCCAGTACGAGACCGCATGGAAGTGATCGAACTGCCCGGCTACACCCAGGAAGAGAAATTGCAGATCGCGCGCCGCTACCTCGTCGGCAGACAGCGCGAAAGTGCCGGACTGGATCTGTCGCAGTGTGAGGTGACAGACGCCGCGCTGAAGGCGCTGGCGGCCAGCTACACCCGCGAGGCGGGCGTGCGCCAGTTGGAGCGCGAGATCGGGCGCCTGATGCGATATGCCGCCATGCGGGTGGCCGAAGGCGCCACCGCCACCGTGCACATGGACGCGGCGGATCTGGAAGCGATCCTCGGTCCGGCGCCTATTGAGCACGAGACCGCCCTTCGTGCCGGGCTGCCCGGCGTGGCCACGGGCCTGGCCTGGACAGCGGCAGGGGGAGATATTCTGTTCATCGAGGCCACGCGGGTGCCAGGCAATGACAAGCTGATCCTCACTGGACAACTTGGCGACGTGATGAAGGAGAGCGTCCAGGCGGCTCTGACACTGGTGAAGTCGCAGTCACTGGCCATGGGCATCGCCGCTTCAGCCTTCGAGCATGTGGATGTGCACGTGCATGTCCCAGCAGGCGCCATCCCCAAGGATGGACCCAGCGCCGGGGTGGCCATGTTCATCGCGCTCGCCTCTCTGTTCACCAACCACGCGGTTCGGCCGGAGGTGGCCATGACGGGCGAGATCAGCCTGCGCGGTCTGGTGCTGCCTGTGGGCGGCGTCAAGGAGAAGGTGTTGGCTGCGTTGCGGGCTGGCGTGCGCACCGTTCTGCTCCCGGCCAGGAACCGCAAGGATCTGATGGACATACCGGAGGAAGCACGCGCCCAACTGCAGTTTGTCTGGCTGGAGCGCGTTGAGGATGCGCTGGTGGCGTCTCTTGGTGAGCGGCGCCACCACCGTGTAGCGGAAGAGTTCGCGCTCAGCTGAACCGAGGGGCCGCCCCGGCGCCTTGCTCCTGCGGCTCCTGCTCGTGCAGCAACGCAGGAGCTGGGCGCAGGGCCTCAACGCGCGACTCCAGTTCACGCCCCGCATACGAGGTCAGGTCCACGGGCGCTGACCACCGCACGCGCTTGCCGGCCTGCGTGGGCAGAGCCTGACGCAACTCTCCGAGCAGGCTGTGAGACGCAATCAGCACCAGGGCGTCGCACTGCCCGGAGCGCACGCCCAAGTCCAGATGCTGGGCCAGTTCCTGGGCAAACCGTCGATGTTCGCGCTGCTTGGGGCTGGTGCGCGGCACAAAGCTGGTGGCCCCAGGCTGACCCTTGCTGGCGCGGCCCAACTGGTCATAGGCCAGGGACTCGGTGCGCAGCCGCGAGGCCGGGTGCACCCAGGCGCGCATTTCACGCCAGGGCTCTTGCGGTTGCGACTGCTCGAAGAGGCGAGCGCGCGATCCATCGGCAATCAAGATCCAGGTGGGCTTCATGCAGACTCCTTCGGCCGCCAAAGGGCAGCCTCCAGGTGCAATGTCGAGGGCTCAGGCACAGCCCTCTTGCGCCCGCGCAAATGCTCTCCAGGCAACGCACCCAAGATGCGAGGCATCGCAGGTCATCTCGTCGCCCGCGACACCCGAGCAACCCTATGGGAGTTGGGATGCGCCCTGCATCGCCCTTCCTTCCCATCTCACCCAGCCCAAGGAGCCCCACAGCATGAAGACCGACAGCGAACTGAAGAAAGACGTCCTGGCCGAACTTGAGTGGGATCCGGAGATCGGGGCCACCTCGATTGGCGTGGGCGTCAAAGACGGCGTGGTCACCGTCAGCGGGCACCTGGACACCTACGCAGAGAAATTCGCCATCGAGCGTGCCCTGCGCCGCATCGACGGCGTGCGCGCCATCGCGATGGAGGTGGATGTCACCCTGTCACCGCAGCACCGGCGCAGCGACAGCGAGATTGCCGCTGCCGCCGCGCAGGCACTGAAGTGGCAGGCCCGGGTGCCGGCGGATCGCCTGCGGGTGACCGTGGAGCATGGCTGGATCCACCTGGCGGGCGAGGTGGACTGGGAGTTTCAGCGGCGCTCTGCCGAGAAAGCGCTGCGGCCGCTGATGGGCGTGGTGGGCGTGAGCAATGAGATCGCCCTGGCAGCCAAGGCCCTGCCCACCGACTTGTCCAGCCGCATCTCCGAGGCGTTGCAGCGCCAGGCCCTGCGCGAGGCGCGACGCGTGGATGTCTCTGTCGATGGCGCCAAGGTCACGTTGCGCGGCACGGTGCACTCCTGGCAGGAGCGCGACGCGGTGCAAGGCGCCGTATGGGCAGCCCCAGGCGTGCGCACCGTGGTCAACGAGATCCACGTGGGCGCCTGAGCCTCAGCTCGGCTCAAACCGCCTCAAGCCGCCTGAACCCGCGCTAAGCCGTCAATCCTGACGCAAGGCGCGGGACAGCAGGATCACCGGCAGCAGGCCCACCGCCACGATGGCCAGCGATGGCAAGGCCGCCTCGGCCAGGCGCTCGTCGCGCGCGAGGTTGTAGGCCACCACCGCGAGGGTGTCGCTGCCGAAGGGGCGCAACACCAGCGTGGCGGGCAGCTCCTTCATCACGTCCACGAAGACCAGCAGCAAGGCGGCCAGGGCCGGCTTGCGCAGCAGCGGCAGGTGCAGTCGCCAAAACACGCGCGCGCGCCCCGCGCCCAGCATGCGCGCCGTCTCGTCCACCGACCCCGGCATGCGGGCGTAACCAGACTCCACCGTCTGCAGCGCCACCGACGAGAACCGCACCAGGTAGGCGTACACCACCCCGAGCAGCGTGCCCGTGAACCAGGGGGTCCACCCAGACTCCGGCCAACGCTGTTGGGCCCAACCGAGGGGTACCAGAATGCCGATGGCCACCACAGCGCCCGGCACCGCGTAGCCCAACGACAGGACACGGGCTGCCAGACCCAGACCGAGGCCCGCCCCCAAGCGCCCGCCCCGAGGCTGGCGCAGACTGAAGCCCAGGGCCAGCGCCACGGCGGTGGCGGCCAGGGCGCTCAGCCCTGCCAGACGGAAGGTGGCCCAGGCCCACTCACCAAACCGAGCCAGTGGCAAGCCCACCTCGCCGTACTGGGCCTCGCGCCAGAGCATACCCAGCAGCCAGGCCACCGGCAGCGCAAACCCCAGCAGCACAGGCAGCAAACACAGCGCGGTCACGGCCCAGGCCACCGCGCCGCGCAGCACCACGGGACGCGCTTCCGTGGCCTGCGCCGCCCCGTTGCGACTGGTGGCAAAGCGCAGGCGCGACTGGGCGCGCCGCTCCAGGGTGAGCAGCACGGCCACCACCACGAGCAGCAACGAGGCCAGCTGCGATGCCGCGACCGGGTCGTTCATGGACAGCCAGGCGCGGTAGATGCCGGTGGTGAAGGTGGAGAGCCCGAAATACGCGCCCACGCCGTAGTCCGCCAGGGTCTCCATCAAGGCCAGGGCCACACCCGCCACCACCGCCGGCCGAGCCAGCGGCAAGGCCACCGTGAGCAGGCGCCGCGCCAGGCCCGCGCCCAGCAAGCGCGCCGCCTCCATCATCTGCACCGCCCGGTCGCCCAGGGCGGTGCGGGTCAGCAGGTAGACGTAGGGGTACAGGCACAGCACGAACAGCGGAATGGCGCCGCCCAGGCTGCGCACGTCGGGCCACCAGCGCCATGGATCCGCCGTACCCAAGCCCAGCGCCTGGCGCAAGGCCAGCTGCACAGGGCCGCTGGGCTGCAGCGCATCGGTGGCCACATAGGCCAGCACGTAGGCGGGCATGGCCATGGGCAGCAGCAGGCCCCACTCGAAGAAGCGGTGACCTGGAAAGCGGAACAAGGCCACCGCGGCTGCCGTGCACACGCCCAGGAGGGCGGTGCCCAGTGCCACGCCGCCAGCCAGCACCAGCGACTGGCCGGCATAGCCCGCCATCACCGTCTCTGCCTGGTGGCTCAGCACCGCCAGCGCCTGCCCGTCCAGGCGCAGCCAGGACAGCAGCACGCCGGCTACCGGGGCAGCCAGCACCAGACTCAGAAGGATCAACAGGGCTCGCTGCAGGGCGAGAAGGGTCACGAGGTCATCCGCAAATGAGAACCATCCGCATCTGGCTATCATAGGGGCATGCTCCTGTCCCTTGACGCCGTCAGTGTCCGCTACCCGCGCAGCACGGCTGCCCGGGCGGCGGTGGACCGCGTCACGCTCTCGCTGGCGCCAGGCCAGATCGGCGTGCTGATCGGCCCATCAGGCTGCGGCAAGACATCGCTTTTGCGGGCGGTCGCCGGGCTGGAGCCTCTGACCGAAGGACGCCTGCGCATGGGCGACCGAACCCTCAGCGATGCCGATCTGGGCGTTCACGTGGCCCCGGAAGAGCGACGTATCGGCATGGTCTTCCAGGACTACGCCCTCTTTCCTCACCTCAGCATCGCCGACAACGTGGCCTTCGGCATCCACCGCTTGCCCAAGGCGGAGCGCCAGGCGCGGGTGGCGCAACTGCTGGACCTGGTGGGCCTGGCCCACACCGCCAAGCGGCTGCCCCACCAACTATCGGGCGGCCAGCAGCAGCGCGTGGCGCTGGCACGCGCTCTGGCACCGCAGCCGCAACTGCTGCTGCTGGACGAGCCCTTCTCCAGCCTGGACGTGGACCTGCGCGAGCGTCTGGCCCAGGAAGTGCGTCAGATCCTCAAGGCACACGGCACCGGGGCGCTGGTGGTCACGCATGACCAGCTCGAGGCCTTCGCGATGGGCGACGTCATCGGCGTGATGAACACCGGCCGGCTGGAGCAGTGGGACGACGCCTACGCTCTGTACCACCGGCCAGCCACGCGCTTCGTGGCCCAGTTCATCGGCCATGGCGTGTTCGCGCCGGCGGAGATCGTGGCCTGCGCCCACGGGCCCTGCGTGCACACGCCGGTGGGGGAGCTGGACGACCCCGACGGCTGCCCTCTGCCCAGCGCCTACCCTGGCGGGCAGTGCGACGTGCTGCTGCGCGCAGATGACATCGTCCACGACGACGCCTCGCCCGTGAAAGCCTGCATCGAGCGCAAGGCTTTCCGCGGCTCGGAGTTCCTCTACACGCTGCGGCTGGCCAGCGGCGAGCGGGTGATGGCCCATGTGCCCTCGCACCACGATCACCATGTGGGCGAGTGGATCGGCATCCGGGCCCAGGTGGACCACGTGGTGACCTTCGAGCGGGAGCCCGCCTGAGGCTCAACCCGAACGCAACTTTGCATACTGGACGCACTCCAAAGGGGGTCGAGTCCTATACTCGTTTTACTCCCCTCACTCACCGCATTTGCAGGACAAGACATGGGTGCCAAACTGAAGGTTGCTGGCTTCATCGCCCTGGGTGCCGTGGCCGGAGCGCTGGCCACGATGCAGGTGCAGGCGGTGGCTCAGCGCTCGCTCTCACCCCTGCCCATTGAGGAGTTGCAGCAGCTCGCAGCCGTCTTCGGCATCGTCAAGAGCGATTACGTCGAAGCAGTGGATGAGAAGAAGCTGATCTCTGACGCCATCGGCGGCATGGTGGCCGGTCTGGATCCCCACTCGCAGTATTTCGACAAGAAGACGTTCAAGGAGTTCCGCGAGGGCACCACGGGCCGATTCGTGGGCGTGGGCATCGAGATCAACATGGAAGACGGCTTGGTCAAGGTGGTGTCCCCCATCGAGGGGTCGCCTGCCTTCCGCGCTGGTCTGAAGCCGGGCGACCTCATCACCCGCATCGACGACACGGCGGTGCGCGGCCTGACCATGAACGACGCCGTCAAGCGCATGCGCGGCGAGCCCAACACCCAGGTGGTGCTGACCATCTTCCGCAAGGAAGAGAACCGCAGCTTCCCCGTCACCATCATGCGCGAGGAGATCCGCACGCAGAGCGTGCGCGCCAAGATGGTGGAGCCGGGCTACGGCTGGGTGCGCGTGAGCCAGTTCCAGGACCGCACGGTGGAAGACTTCGTGCGCAAGGTGGAAGAGCTCTACAAGGCCGACCCGCAGCTCAAGGGACTGGTGCTGGACCTGCGCAATGACCCCGGCGGCCTGCTGGACGGCGCCGTGGCCATCAGCGCCGCCTTCCTGCCTGCCAATGTCTCGGTGGTGTCCACCAACGGCCAGCTGGCCGACTCCAAGGCGGTGTTCAAGGCGGCACCCGAGTTCTACGCGCGCCGCGGCGGACCCGACCCGCTGAAGCGGCTGCCCGCCGCACTGAAGAACGTGCCGCTGGTGGTGCTGGTCAACGAGGGCTCGGCCTCGGCCAGCGAGATCGTGGCCGGAGCCCTGCAGGACTACAAGCGCGCCACGATCATGGGCTCGCAGACCTTCGGCAAGGGCTCGGTGCAGACCGTACGGCAGTTGAGCCCCGACACCGCGCTCAAGATCACCACCGCCCGCTACTACACCCCCAACGGCCGCTCCATCCAGACCAAGGGCATCGTGCCCGACATCTGGCTGGACGAGACCGCCGAGGGCAATGTGTTCGCCGCGCTGCGCACGCGCGAGGCCGATCTGCAGAAGCACCTGTCTGAAAAGCCGGGCGCCACAGAGGCCAAGGACGAGGCGCGCGAAAAGGCCCGCGCCGAAGAGCGCAAGAAGATCGAAGAGCAACTGGCCAAGCAGCGCGAGTCGATCAAACCCCTGCCGGAGTTCGGCAGCGAACAGGACTTCCCGCTGCAGCAGGCGCTGAACCAGTTGCGCGGCAAGCCGGTGGTGGTGAGCAAGACCGCCACCGAGCGCAAGGCTTCGGCCGACGGGGTGGGCAAGTAACCCACGACATCGGCCCAGGAGCCGAGCATCCTCGCCGGAAGGCCCCTGCGGGGGCCTTTCGCACAACTTGGGAGCACGCAGCATGGCACCGCACATCAGCCTGATCGGCGCACCCACAGACATCGGGGCGGGCGCTCAGGGTGCCCGCATGGGCCCGGAGGCGCTGCGCGTGGCCGGACTCCAGACTGCGCTGGAAAGCCATGGCGCTGAAGTGCTGGACCGTGGCAACCTGACCGGCCCGCCCAACCGCTGGCAGGCCCCGGTGGACGGCTACCGTCACCTGCCCGAAGTCATCGCCTGGAATGCCGCGGTGCACGAGGCCGTCTTGGCGGAACTGCGCCTGGGCCGGCTGCCCATGCTGCTGGGCGGCGACCACTGCCTGGCCATCGGCTCCATCAGCGCCGTGGCGCGCCACTGCCGCGAGCAGGGGCGCAAGCTGCGGGTGCTGTGGCTGGACGCCCACGCCGACTTCAACACCAGCGCGCTCACGCCCAGCGGCAATGTCCACGGCATGCCGGTGGCCGTGCTCACGGGTCACGGGCCGGCGGAATTGACATCCATTGGCGGCAACGCACCCGCCCTGCCCGCCAAGGCCTTCCGGCAGATCGGCATCCGCAGCGTGGACCCGGGGGAAAAGCGCTTCGTCCACGCCCAGGGACTGGAAGTCTTCGACATGCGCTTCATCGACGAGATGGGCATGCGCCACGCCATGGAGTCGGCCCTGGCCACGCTGGACGCCCAGACCCACCTGCACGTGAGCTTTGACGTGGACTTCCTGGACCCTAGCATCGCCCCCGGCGTGGGCACCACCGTGCCCGGCGGCCCCACCTACCGTGAGGCCCAGCTGTGCATGGAGATGATCGCCGACACCGGCCGCCTGGCGAGCCTGGACGTGATGGAACTCAACCCCGCGCTGGACGTGCGCAACCAGACCGCGCTGTTGGCGGTGGACCTGATCGAGAGCCTGTTCGGCAAGAGCACGCTGATGCGGGCGGCCCCGTGACGGTCATGGCCGGTACCGCCCTACTTCCGCCCCTGACGCTCCAACCAGTCCAGCACCTCGCCGTACCACTGGCGTGAGTTCTGAGGCTTGAGGATCCAGTGGTTCTCGTCAGGGAACCACAACAGCCGGGCCTCCACGCCCCTGGCCTGCAAGGTGTTGTAGTAGGCCAGCCCGTTGTGGTCAGGCACGCGGTAGTCCAAGGCGCCGTGGGTGATCAGCGTGGGCGTGCTCATCGCAGCCGCGAAGGTGGCCGGGCTTTGCGACTGCACCCGGCTCAAGTCGTCCCAGTATTGGGCACCGAGGTCCAGGTGGCGCAGCGTGTAGGAGTCGGCGCTCCAAGTGGCCACGCGGTCAAAGACACCAGCGTGGCAGACGTAACTGCGATAGCGACCCGCGGGCACATGCCCGTTCATCCAAGCTGCGAGGAAGCCGCCATAACTGCCGCCGCCGGCATGCACGCGCTTGCGGTCCACCCAGGGCTGCTGGAGCAGCCAGTCGGTGCCGGCCTCGATGTCCTGCAGTTCCAGTTCGCCCGTGCGGCCCACGATGGCCTGGCGGAAGGGCCAGCCAAACCCGCTGGAGCCGTGGAAGTTGACCATCGCCACCACATGGCCGCGGCTGGCCAGCACGTGCGGGTTCCAGCGCCATGAGAAGCTGTCACCGCAGGCCGCATAGGGCCCGCCATGCACCATCTGGAACACGGGGTGCTTCTTGCGGGGGTTGAAGTCAGGCGGGAACACCAGCCACATCTGCACCTGGTCACCCAAGGCCCCCACCACCTCGACCTCTTGAATGCGCCCCAAGTCGACCTGGGCCAAGGCGCTGTCGTTGAAGGTCTCGAGCCGGCGGGGAGCAGCGCCCTGCCGGTGGGCCTGCACCCGCGCCGGGTGCGAGGCCGCATCAGCCAGCGTCACCAGCACGTCGTCCTGCGCTGCGTGGTCAAAGGCCAGCACCGTGCCACCCGGCACCGCCACCTCGGTGCTGCCAGTGGCCAGCCGGTGGCGCCAGACGTGGCAGCGCCCGCGCGCCTCGGCCGTGAACAAGATGGCATCGCCCTGCGGGCTCCAGCGCAGACCGGTCTGCACATCCAGGTCGCTGCGCACCGTAGCACCACTGAAGCCGCGGCGGCGGTCGAACACCGCCACCTCGCCAAAGGCCGTATGGTGCTCGCCATGCCGCGCGGCCACCACCGCAAGGCGTTGCCCGTCAGGGCTGTAGCGCGGACCGCTGAAGTCCCAGGGCTGCGCCTCGCCCAGGGTGCGCACGCGGCGCGTCTTCAGGTCCATCTCGTAGAGGCCAACCCGGTGGGCAGGTGACTTCTCCGGCGACGGATCGGCCACAAAGGCCAGGTGACGACCATCCGGGCTCAAGTCGAAGTGCTGCAGTCCGGTCTCCGAGCGCGGCAATTCCCAGGCAGTACCCTCGAACAGGTCGCGCACGCGCCCACTGCCCAGGTCCAGCAGGCACAGATGGGGTACGCGACCCTGGGGCAGGTTGTGGTCCCAGTGCCGGTACAGGCCCTCCCCCGTGGCGTAGCCCGTGGACTTGCGGTCGGCCTCCTGCACAAACCGCCGTGCCTGGGCGGCTGCACCGCGCAACTCTGGCCATAGCCAGGCCACGAAGACCAGGCCCCGGCCGTCGGCCGTCCAGCGAAAGGCCTCCACGCCGGGCTTGAAATGGCTGACGCGACGGGCCTCGCCGCCGTCGGCCTCCATCACGTAGAGCTGCGGCGTGCGGTCTTCCTCGTCTTCCTGGGTGCGTTTGGCAACAAAGGCGATGCGGCTGCCGTCGGGCGACCAGGCGGCCTGGCCATCGCGCTCGCCGCAGGCGGTGAGCCTCCGCGGCGCGCCACCCAGCGTGGACAGCATCCACAGGCTGGCGCGGCCCCGGTTCTCGGCCATGTCGTAGCGCGTCACCGTGCACACGGCACGGCTGCCATCGGGCGAGACGGCCACGCCCGACAGGCGCTCCAGCTGCCACAACGTGTCGACGGTCAGGGCGGAAGCTGCAGCGCGCTTCACGAAACCACCCTCGCCCGTTCCTCTTCGCGCAACCGCAAGACCCGGCGTTGCACCTTGCCGGTGGTGGTCATGGGCAGCGCGTCGATGAACTCGATCTCCTTCGGGTATTCGTAGGGCGCGAGCTTGCCGCGCACGTGCTGCTGCAACGCGGCCACCAGCGCCTCACCCGCGGTGTGGCCGGGGGCCAGCACCACGTAGGCCTTGACCACCGCACCGCGCTCGGCATCGGGCTTGGGCACCACAGCAGCATTCGCCACGGCCGGATGCTTGACCAGGCAGTTCTCGATCTCGCTCGGGCCAATGCGGTAGCCAGCGGCCTTGAACATGTCGTCACTGCGGCCCTGGTACCAGAGGTAGCCAGCCTGGTCCATCACCGCCATGTCACCCGTGCGGCACCAGGCGTTCGCCGGGTCGCCGGTGTACTTGGCGCGCGTCGCGTCTTCGTTCTTCCAGTAGCCCAGGAAGAACACCGGGTCCGGGTGGCCGTGGACGTCCAGCCGGTGCACCGCCACGTCCCCAGGCGTGCAACGCGGGCACTCGCGGCCCTCGTCGTCGATCACCGCCACGCGGTGGCCGGGGTAGGGCCGGCCCATGCTGCCGGGTTGGGCGGGCCACCCGGGGGCGGGGCGCCCCCGCTCGTCGAGCAGGACCGTGCAGTTGCCGACGATGTAGTTGATCTCGGTCTGGCCGAACATCTCGTTGACCATCACGCCCAGCTGGTCGCGGCACCAGTTGAACACCGCGTCACCCACTGCCTCACCGGCACTCATGATGGCGCGCAGATGCAGTCGGTAGCGCTGCGCGGGCTCGGGCACCGCCTTCATCATGGCTTTCAGCGCGGTGGGGAAGAGGAAGCTGTGGGTCACGCGGCAACGCTGCAGCAGCTCGAACGCGCGCTCGG
>CAISJH010000230.1 GCA_903885585.1 uncultured beta proteobacterium | reverse complement strand
GTCTCAGGGTCGGTGATCGTGAGGGTGTGGTGAGTCGTACAGCTCAGATCGGCTTGAAGTACTCGAAAGGTTCGCGGCAGGCCAGGCAGCGGTACATCGCCTTGCAGGCGGTGGAGCCGAAGGCCGACAGGCGCTCGGTCTGCGCGCTGCCGCAGCGCGGGCAGTCCACGCCGCGCGGGCGGATGCGGATGGGGGCAGCGCCGCTGCGTGAGGAGCTTGCCGCACACCCCGAGGCGCCGTCGTCCACCGGCCCCGGCGGGGCGATACCGTACTCGCGCAACTTGCGGCGGCCCTCGTCACTGATCCAGTCGGTGGTCCAGGCCGGGGCACGGCGCAGCGTCACGCTGACCGGGCCGAAGCCGGCGTCGTGCAGCGCCTGTCGCACGCTGTCGGAGATGACTTCCGTGGCCGGGCAACCCGAGTAGGTGGGGGTGAGCACGACCTGGGTGCCCTCTTCACCGCAAATCACGTCCCGCACGATGCCCAGGTCACGCACTGACAGCGCCGGCACCTCAGGGTCAGGCACGGTGTCCAGCACCGCCCAGGCGGCTTCAGCTGTGGGCTGCATGGCGGCGTGCTGTTGTTTGTTTGATCAGGGGATGGCACTCGCGAGACGCAGGATACGGATACCTGCTTCCGCTCATGTCCCCCGGGACGGGCTGCGCCCGCCCCTCCTCCTTGACTTCGCTGCAGCAGGTATCCGCACCCTGCGTCCTGCCACCATCGACAGGCGCCGACATGGACTGCGCGCTGAGGTTCAGGTCGATACGGCGGTTCACCAGACGCCGCCCGGGAAGGCGCGCTGCAGATGCTGCATCTCGGCCAGGATGAAGCCCATGTGCTCGCTGTGCACGCCACGGCTGCTAGTGCTGACGAACTTGGAGGCGGCAGGCACCGCCAGGGTGGCCTCCTCCAACACGGCAGAAACCTCGGCCACCCAGGCCTCGCGCAGATGGCTGCGCTGCGGGCCCAGGCCGGTGGCGGCTGCGTGGGTGTCAACCTCGTCGTCGAGGAACATCTCGTTCGTGTACGGCCAGGCGCGCTCGAGCGCAGCACGGGCCCGACGGGCCGATTCCTCGGTGCCGTCACCCAGGCGCACCACCCACTGCGCGGCATGCTCCACGTGGTAACGCGCCTCCTTCACGGCCTTGCCGGCGATGGCGGCCAGCTCTGCGTCGCTGGACGATGCCAGGGCCTGCCAGTGCAGCTTCAGCCACACGGCCAGCAAGAGGTTGCGCACCTGCACGTCCGCGAAATCACCGCCCGGCGAGTGGGCGCTGCTGCGGCGCAGGGGTTGCTCCACCAGGGTGAGGTTGAGATAGTCGCGCTCGTCGCGCAGGAAGGCCAGTTGGTCTTCGTCCAGCGCTTGCCCGTCCAACGTGCCGGCGTGGCTGAGCAAGGCGCGGGCCTGGCCCAGCAGGTCCAGCGACAGGTTGGTCAACGCAATGTCTTCTTCCAGGATGGGGCCGTGACCGCACCACTCGGACAGGCGCTGAGCGTGGATCAAGCAGGTGTCGGCCAAGCGCAGCACCCAGCGCACCTCGGGGGCATGGCTGACGGTGACCGACGGGGCCGGGCCGCGGGTCATGACAGGTACGGGCTGTGCAGCAGAAGCAGTGGCAACAGTCATCGCGGCCGCCTCACATGTGGTCCACGGCTTCGGGCAGCACGTAGAACGTGGGGTGGCGGTAGACCTTGTCTTCCATCGGGTCGAAGTACATGTCCTTGTCGCCGGGATCGGAGGCCGTGATCTGGCTGGAAGGCACCACCCAGATGCTGCAGCCTTCTTGGCGCCGCGTGTAGACCTCGCGCGCCAGTTGCAGCGCCATGGGCGCGTCAGGGGCGTGCAGGCTGCCGCAGTGCTTGTGGTCCAGGCCCGCCTTGGGGCGGACGAAGACTTCCCACAGCGGCCATTCCTTGGTGTTGCTGGCGGTGTCGCGCGTGTTGCTCATCAGGTTCTCCTCAAGCGGCAGGCGATGTGTCGCTGCGCTGAATGTTCAAAAAGGGTCCAGGGCTGGCCGGGTCCTGTCGAGGGCTTCAAGCAGCCTGCTCGCGCGTGGCCTGCTTGCGGGCGTGGGCCAACGCGGCTTCACGCACCCAGGCGCCGTCGTCCCAGGCTTTGACGCGGGCACCCAGGCGCTCCTTGTTGCAGGGGCCGTCGCCACCCACCACGCGCCAGAACTCGTCCCAATCGATGGGGCCGAAGTCGTGGTGGCCGCGGGCTTCGTTCCACTTCAGGTCGGGGTCGGGCAGGCTCACGCCCAACACCTTGGCTTGCTCGACGGTGGCGTCGATGAACTTCTGCCGCAGGTCATCGTTGCTGATGCGCTTGATGCCCCAGCGGGCCGACTGCGCGCCGTGCACGCTCTCGCCGTCCGGCGGGCCGAACATCATCAGGCTGGGCCACCACCAGCGGTTGGTGGCGTCCTGCACCATGGCGCGTTGTTCGGGGGTGCCCTCGCGCATCATCACGTTCAGCGCATCAAAACCCTGGCGCTGGTGAAAGCTTTCCTCGCGGCAGATGCGCACCATGGCCCGGGCGTAGGGCGCATAGGAGCAGCGCGTCAGCGGCACCTGGTTCATGATGGCCGCGCCGTCCACCAGCCAGCCGATCACGCCCACATCGGCCCAGGTCAGCGTGGGGTAGTTGAAGATGGAGCTGTACTTGGCCTTGCCGCTGTGCAGCGCGGCGAGCAGCTCGTCGCGGCTGGTGCCCAGGGTCTCGGCGGCCGAGTACAGGTACAGCCCATGGCCGGCTTCGTCCTGGATCTTGGCCAGCAGGATGGTCTTGCGCTTGAGCGTGGGCGCGCGCGTCACCCAGTTGGCCTCGGGCAGCATGCCCACGATCTCGGAGTGCGCATGCTGGCTGATCTGGCGCACGAGCGTCTTGCGGTAGTGC
>CAISJH010000229.1 GCA_903885585.1 uncultured beta proteobacterium | reverse complement strand
TGCTGGTGTTGTGCGGGCAGCCCGAGCAGAAGTAGGGCTGGCGCCGCACGGCGTCAGCCGCGTTGCTCAGCAGGGTGGGCATGGTGAAGTCCACCACCCGGTGGCGCCGGTCGAGCGCCTGGTTCAGGCGTGCCAGCCAGTGGGCCACCACCGCCATGATGCGTGAGGGGCGCAGCTCGCCCAGGGCCGAGATCAGCGGCGCGCCCTCGGGCGTGGTCTTGCCGGCGATGCGGGGCCGCTGGCCGTCGGGCAGGGCGTAGAGCAGCTCCTTCATCTGCCGCTCCACCACCGGTGCCTTCTCCTCGATGACGAGGATGTCCTGCAAGCCTTGGGCGAACTCCACGATGCGCGTGGGCTCCAGCGGCCACACCAGGCCGACCTTGTAGACGCGCACGCCGGCAGCGGCCAGCGCGTTGGGGTCCAGATCGAGCCGGCGCAGCACCTCCATGAAGTCGAAGTGCGCCTTGCCCACGGTGACGATGCCCAGCGTGGCGCGCGGGCTCGAGACCACGTGTTTGTCCACGGTGTTGAAGCGGGCGAAGGCGCGCACGGCGGCCAGCTTCTCGGCCGCGCGCGACTCCAGCCCCAACGAGGGCAGGTCCACGCTGCGCACATGCAGGTCCTGGGTCGGGGTGAAAGCCTCGGGCGGCACGGGCATGGCGTAGTCGATAGGCACCGCGTCCAGGTCCACCGTCATGCCCGACTCCACCACCTCGCTGATGGCCTTGAAGCCCACCCAGGCGCCGGAGTAGCGCGACAGCGCCCAGCCGTACAGGCCGAACTCCAGGTACTCCGCCACATTGGCCGGGTGCAGCACCGGCATGCCGAAGTGCGCCAGCGCCAGGTCGCTCTGGTGTGGCATGGAGGAGGACACGCAGCCGTGGTCGTCGCCGCAGACCACCAGCACGCCGCCCAGCGGGCTGGAACCGAAGACGTGGCCGTGCTTGAGCGCGTCACCGGCCCGGTCTACCCCCGGGCCCTTGCCGTACCAGAGGGCAAAGACCCCGTCCACGCGCCGCGCCGGGTCCAGCGCCACGCGCTGCGTGCCCAGGCAAGCGGTGGCCGCCAGGTCCTCGTTGATGGCGGGCAGGAACTGCACGCCCGCGGCCTCCAGCAGCGGCCGGGCCTTCCACATCTGCTGGTCCACCATGCCCAGCGGGCTGCCCCGGTAGCCGCTGACGAAGCCGCCAGTGCGCAGCCCTGCGGCAGCGTCGCGCTGGCGCTGCATGAGCATGAGCCGCACCAGGGCCTGCGTGCCGGTGAGCCACACCGTGCCCGAGTTGGCGCGCAGGTTGTCGGAGAGTTCGTAGGGGCGCAGGGCAGGGCCGTTCACCCGAGGCATCGTAGGACGGCGGCCTGAGCAGATGCATTGCCAAACGAGCCCTCGTTTTCCCTCAAAATGAGCATGTATGTACTCAAGAGAGAGCTTCGGTGGAGACAATCATGCTGGACAAGGTCACTCGGCAGATCCTTCAGCACCTGCAGCGCGATGCCACGCTGTCGGTGCAGCAACTGGCCGAAGCCGTGGGGCTGTCGACCACGCCGGTGTGGCGGCGCCTGAAGGCGCTTCAGGCCGCGGGGGTTCTTCGCGCCCGGGTGACCCTGGTGGACCGCGAGAAACTGGGCTTGAACATCTGCGTGCTGGCCCACGTCACCCTGACGCGCCACAACGAGGGCGCGGTGGAGGTCTTCGAGGCCATGGCCCGCGCGCGCCCGGAGATCATGGAGTGCGCCAGCACCACGGGCGAGAGCGACTACCTCATCAAGGTGGTCGTGGCCGACATGAAGGCCTACGACCGCTTCCTGCAGGAGCGG
>CAISJH010000228.1 GCA_903885585.1 uncultured beta proteobacterium | reverse complement strand
TCCCAGGAGATCCTGTAGATCCAGCATAAGCCAATCCTCTTGGCGCCTGTTGCTGACCTTGAGCAATTCGCGATATCGCAAGAAAGACCTCGGCTATCGCCATTGCACAAATCCAAAATGCAACCGCATATAGTATCATCAGTAGTGATACAGTAGGCCTAATCAACGACCGACCCATGGCTTCAGGTAAAAGTATCTGCATAGGTATACCTATATACATGAATTCATAACCACTCATGCTCCAAAGTTTAACTATTAAATACGCCATGTAAAGCGCATTTAGCGAGGTGATTACCAACGCTAGAACATAAAATCTGCTAATAAACGGATATTCTTTCACGGCAGGCATACCTCATAATCTCCAGTGATGGTGATGTCTCAATAGGATCGCCGTGGAAACCAAGATGCCGTTTTTCAAACTGCAAACGCTAGACCGTCGATCCAATAGTAAAGACCAGGACACTTCCCGAGCATCACGCTGATCTCGTGCTGGACCTGATTACCAAGCATACTCTCTAGCGGTCTCCAAGTTGACCTCTTCGCCTGACAGCGCCCCGGGCGCTGCCTGCGCCTACGGCTGGGGCGAAAAGGTTCAGCGAGCCCTGACGTTTAGCAGCGCTACCAGCCAAGACTTCTGCCAACGGGTCCATCTCGTCATGGACCATACCCATCACAGCGGCCTTGGTCATGACCTGGGCAATCTCGCTGGTGACGACCACGCAGTGGCGACTGCATCGGCTTGTGCGAACTCATGGCTTCCGCCGGTCGTCCCGGCTTACCGCGCGCGCAGGTGTCCAATCTCGGCGGGGCCTTGAAAAACTGCTTCAGGGCTACACAGGTCGCTGTGGCCCGAAGCTGATGTCTGAAAAGTAAGGCCGCAGGCGCTTTAGGTCGACGATGCCCAGCCAGCCGGCCAGGCGCTGGCCGTCGACGCCGGCGTGGACTTGGCGCAGCGCGAAGGTGTGCCGCAGCATGAAGCTGCCCCGCAGCGCGTGCTCGGGCATGCCTGCCTCGATCAGCGTGGACTGCGCGGCCTGGAACTGCGAAACCTTGCTCCAGGCGTTGGAGCCGCGGGTGCCGGGGAAGAGCACGGAGGCGGTGATGCCGCAGGCTTGCCGAATGGCGATCCAGTTTTCCAGCAGGGGCACAGCCCATGGAGCGAGCGGGACCTCGTGGGCTGGGCTCATGCTGTGGGCGCGCACGTGCAGCTTCAGGGCGGTCCCGGTGGTTGGGCAGCGCAGGACGTCGCTCAGCCGCAGGTCGCGAATCTCGCCGGGTGCCAGACCGCTGCCGAGCTGGAGCGCGACGGACGTGCGGTTGCGGGCCTGGATCCAGGTCTGAGCAGAGGGCAGGGCAGGGGCCTGTGCGCCATCGGATTCGGTGTGCGGGTGCTGGCTGCAGGTAGCCTGAAGCCAGCAGATGAGGACTTCGGCCTGGTCGTATTCCAGGTAGGCCGGCAGGCGATCAAAGCTCGGCGTATTGGCGAAGCGCCACTCCTCTTTGGTGCGCAGGACTTGCTGGGCGCAGGTATTGGGCGGCAGATGGTGGGTGGTGGCGTGGTGCTGCAGGACGTGGTCGATGAGCGTGAGCAGCCGCCAGGCGTAGCGGGGGGCGAAGCTGCGCTGCCCGCCAGCAGCGGCGCTGCTGGAGTTAGCGGTGGCCGATGACGCCGCAGCGGCGGCGCGGTCTGCGCGCGTGGGTTTGAGGAGTTTGGAGCGCTCGCCGATGTAGCGCTCGAGTTCGGCTGGGGTGAGCGCTTGCAGCTCCAGATCCTGGCTCACGCACCAGGCGCTGAACGCACCCCAGATGGCGGCGTACATGTTGCGACTCGTTGAGCGGCGCACGGCTTTGTCCGAGTCCTGCTTTTGCATCCAGCTGTCGAAGGCGCGTTCGAAGAGAAGGTGGGGGCTGCACTGCTCGGACTGCTCGAAAAGGTCTGGCAGTCGGGCAGGGGGCTGCGCATGGTGTGCTGAAGCCTGGGAGCGGCTGGGCAGGGGAGGGGGGGTTTGGATGGCGGCAGCGGAGTGCAAGGCGGTGTTCATGGCGGTGGTGTGCAGCAGGGGGAGGGCGGTTGCTGGCGGGGTGAAAGTGGGTTTGGTCGCTCAGGCGTGTAGCGACGAACGGCAGCGGTTGTGAAACAGGTCACCCATCGATCGGGGCCTGTTGGCAACTTTGTTGGCGTGTTAGCAACTTTGAGATCCACTCGAACGCCGCGCAACCAGGGCAGCGAACTGCATCAAAGGCAAGCCTTATAAGACGCATCACCCTCTCTTGCGAATGGTCTGAAGTACGTGCACAAAGGGTTGTCTGATCCAGACTTTCAAGGTGAATGAATTCTATAGCGGACGCCCTACAAATACAAATACCAAAGACGCCCCATATCCTTCATAACCGACATCCTGTGGGAGCCACAGAGTTTTCATCAAGACGACTCCCTATTTAGCTTCGAACTAACTGCCGAAGCACACTCTCCCTACCTGGTAAAGAAAGCTTTAACCCACTCCCCTTATAAGTAATGAACTAACGGCCCGAGCCTACGTCCCCACGAACCACAGGAGAACGTGACCCTCCTGCCTCGTGTCAACGCTCGCGCTGACGCGCTTCGCTACTAGGAAGCGACACGCCGCCTGGTGCACGGCCGGGGGACCACATGGGCCCCACGCGAGCGCAGCCTGGTGCTGCGAAACCACCCCCGCTGCCTCGTACCCGAACACAGCCCGACTTCTTCCTTGGCCGGTTATCGTGGGCCCGCACCTCTGACATCGCCAGAAACAACGCTCCCGCGTGCAGTTGAAGGAAGATTGAATAAAGCTTTAGATCTCTTCGACGAGCAACCGCGCTTGCGATGAGCAGTGTATTGGGCTGTTCTTGAACCCTTTTTGAATGCTTTTGAACCAGGTCACCCGGTTGATGATGTAAAGTGCCGCAACAAAGGGCTTGCAGTCTCTTCACACATCCGCGAACATGATGTGACAGAATACAGCGGGTTGGCGGTTAGTTCATTGTGTGGTGTCGCGCAACGGTGTCGCGGGGCGCCACAATAACCGGCCAAAGGGGGGTGGCTCACAGCGCGCACGCAATCGCGATGCGCGCCGTTCACCAGGACTTGCAGGCATGCGTGGGACTACACACAGCGGCGGGGCTGAAGCCAGTGCAAACGCACTGCCGCCCAGCGCTGTGCGACCCAGTTCAGCCGATGCACCAGGCTCGGCGCACGGCACAAGCGCCGCTCACGCACCGCCCCAACAGCAGGCGCAGCCCCAGTGGCAATCAGCATCTGCAGCTCAGTCACCTCAGCCGCCGCTCAGCCCCCCCTACAGGCTCTGGGAATCGCTGCGCAAGGCCGCCGTACGCAGCACCGCGGCCGCCAAGCCCTACATCGCCACCGCCGCGCTGATCGCCGTCGTCTGCGAGCCGCTGTTCTGGTGGGTCTGGGCCGTATGGTGGCCCCAACCCTTTGAAAGCTTGCTCTGGCGGCTGGCCATCAGCCTCGTTTGCCTTCCACTCGTCTGGCACGAGCGCTGGCCCGCGTGGGCGCAGTGGTGGCTGCCCGTCTACTGGCACGCCGCCGTACTGCTCACGGTGCCGTTTCATTTCAGCTTGATGCTTCTCGCGAATCAGTTTTCGACCGCCTGGCTCCTGTCTGTGCTCTCAGGCTCGTTCCTGCTTGCGCTGCTGCTGCCCACCGCGGCCGCAATCACTTCGTTCGCGCTCGGCGCCTTCTTGGCCGCCTACAGCG
Organism: uncultured beta proteobacterium; assembly: GCA_903885585.1. GTDB lineage: Bacteria > Pseudomonadota > Gammaproteobacteria > Burkholderiales > Burkholderiaceae_C > Rubrivivax. The sequence continues at coordinate 10,277 of CAISJH010000228.1, read as the reverse complement.
CGCCCGTCCTGCTCGGCTCCAGCTTGGGCCCCAAGTCCTCATTCGGCGATCTGCCGCCCGAAATGCTGGTGGTCTACGCGTTCACGCTTTGCACCGCTGGTCTCGTCAGCCATCGAATCACGCAAGCGCGTACCGCCCAACATCGCAGCGACCTTCGCGCTCGTCAACTGGCCGAGCAGAACGCCAGGTTGCAGCAAGAACACAGCGAATTGCTGAGCCACTTTCTGAACAACAGCGTCGTGAACCGTCTTCGCGCGCTCGAGTCCGAGGTCGGCCTGGATGAGGCACTGGGCAGTCTCACGCGGCGACAACTGCGCTATTGCGCCACGCTGCAAGCAGACATCCGCGGCTTTGCGCAGCTCGTGGACCAGAACAACGAGATTTCGGTAGCGCAGTTGGTCGCGAGTTGCTACGACGAGGTCACCACCATCGGCCAGGACCTCGCAGTCATCAAACCCATCGGCGACTGCATCTTCCTCTACAGCGACTTCGAACAGTCGCGCGAGGAATCGGTCCTGAACCTCTTCTGCCTGGCCTGTGTTTTCGTCGAAAGCGTGACGAACGCCAACGCCACACGCGCCCGCGCCCTCGGCTTACCGGACCTGAACGTGGGCATCGGCCTGCACGCGGGCAACGTGGTCTACGGAAACCTGAGCAGCGCAACGCTCGTCGACCCGACGGTCGTCGGCGTGAACGTGAACCTCACCGCACGTCTCGAAGAGCTGTCCAAGGCCGCCCCCGTTGCCCAGCGCCTGGGGCCCAACGCGATCATCCTTAGCCGCGAGGCTGTGTGGATGGTGCGCCGAGTCGGTTTTCACATTCCAGGCCTGCAGGCGCTCGACCTGCGGCAGATGGGGGTGACGGTGCGCGACTTCATCGACATCGACCAGGTCTACGGGCTGCCCCAGGACGATGTGCTGGCGCTGGTGCCGCAGGCCCGTGAACGCATCCGTCTGGCGCGGCTTTCTCGCGCAGCCCGGCGTGCGGCCCCCTCGCCAGTAGGCGCGCCCTGCGCGCACCAAGGCGTCGCCTACACGGCCGAGATGCGAGGAAGCGGCCCAACGCTCGTCTGGTGCATCAGCGTTCGCGTCTCCAAGTGGCCTGAGGCGCAGATCTGGCAGGCGCTGGAGCGCCTGCAGCAAGAGCGCCCCGACCTGCCCCGCGTGCGCGCATCCATGCGAACGCTCGCGCAAGCCTTGCTTCCCGACTCCAGCAACGGCGGCCATGGCCTGTCGGCTTACTGGCTGGAGTTACGCACCCAAGACCCTGGCCAATACGACGAGCTGGACGCACATGCGCTTGCACAGGCCTACATCGAGTTCTTGCGGGGCTGAGAAAGCACTGTGTGCGCGTGAGAACTCTTAAGCCTTTGCCTGCAACTGCCGAAATCCACCCTAAGGCAACCCCAAAGGAGCAGACATGTCGGTGCATTTTTTGAATCTGCAGAAGTCCAGTGGCCTCGAAGACTCGCGCGAGACGAGTACGCCCGCTGCCGACCAGCGCGCGCAGCGATCGCAGTTCTGGGAGTTGCGGCGCACGCCAGCGCCGGCGACCGAGGCGGCTTTCCGGCACGCGGGCGTGGGCTACAAGCTGCTGATGGTCGGCGCGGGGCCGGTGCTCACCTGGAAGCTCACCGTGGATGTCCGCAATTGGGCCGAGCAGCGTGTGCTGCGCGCTCTGTCACGGACTCAGCACGAGCGAATCGAGCTGCCGCAGGTGGAGGCCAGCTTGAGCGACGAACAGCTGACGCTTTCGACCGTGGAGCAAGGCCAGCACGACGAGCTCGAAGTCCACGCTCTGGCGCGTGCCTTTGCTGAGCGCCTGCGAGGCGGGTGAGCCCGCCCCGACATAAAGAGCCGAGGCGCATCACGATCTAGGCGTCGTGAAGAGTTGCGGAAGGCAGCCAGTCCGTCTTCAGGAGTCTCGGCCCGGTCTTGCGGACCAGCTTAGCGCTCAACCCAAGGTTCTATCTGGCCAAGGTGTCACTGGACCGTGCGCAGAATTTGCGGACTTGTCGGGGTTCCATGCGCAGCAGCGGGCCATGGGTCGTGATCAGTTGATCGAGGCCGGCGATGGCGCATTTGCTGTTCAGCCAGGCAGCAGCGCTCACCAGCAGCCCCAAGCTGAGGGGGAAGCTCGTCGCTATGGCCACCAATGCGCGACGCAGAGCGGAACAAGCCCGCGCGACTGCCCGGCGCAGCGCCAGTTCTGCCAGTTCTTCTAGCAAGCCCATCAGTTCCTCGGAAAAGGAAGGTGCGGTTACCTAGGTTTTAATGGGACACTAAAGAGGCTATTCCCAGGTAAGGACAAAGCTCAGAGTGAGATTTGTTGAATCCATGTGGCGTTGGAGCAGGTGTACAGCCATCTGATGAACGAGACCATTAACCAGTTCAGCTATTATGCTCCCGGCTTTGATTCACCATTTGCTAATCTTTCAGCAAGAGCCCTTAAGTCGCTCACAGAGCGCGCATACCGCTTTACACCGGAAGGCTGATTGATCTCCCAAACATTTTCGCCTTGAGCAATAACATCGAATCCAAGCGCTGTTAATTTGTCAATTGACTCCCGAACGTCACGAGAAACTCCAGTGTGGTCAAATGCTTGGGGTCTTACAGGAGCGGCGGATGCTTTGGTCGGGGATGCCTGGGTCAATCCAACCTGCTGCTCCAGTTTCTCGCGGGAGTTTCTCTCGTTGGCTGCCGAATCAATTGTTGCGTCAGCAATATCCGCAATCATGAGAGAAACTTCTTGTCCGGTCTTTGCAAGAATCCCGACGATTATCCCAATAACAATGCCAACTAAAGCTGAAAATGCTTGGCCAGTCATAAAACCAGCGCCAGCGATAAGCGCCGCCGCTACATACCCCAATAGGGATAAGAAAGTGACAAAGCCACGGAATGTAGGATATTGAGAATTGCCCCTAAGCTGGGCCAAGTATTTGCTATTCACTCATTTCCCCTCAGTCTTTTCTGTCAAATGAGAAAAGATACTCTTCATATGCAAGGTATGAAGTTTTAAACCCACACCCTGGCCACCGCCAGCGTCGGGCCGAACATGTCAACACCTTCCACCGCACGACCCCTGCGGTCCTTGTGGGCAAAGCCGGGGTAAGCGTAGTCTCAATCTCCGACTACGGCATCTTGCGCGCCAGCACAGCCAGTGGGTGACGGGGGTCCACCATGCCATCCAGCCGTTCGCGGAAGAAGTCGTCGGTGGCCATCGCTTCAGCTCTCAGAACTCTCAGAAACTGAAGCCGATTCCATATCTTCCTGGGAGGTAAGGCAATTAGCACTGACCCTGAAAGCTCAATGAGTCGTCCCTGCGAAATTCATCCAGCCGCCCCGAACGCGCATTTATGGCCACCCAGGGCAGGCTTTCCAAGGCGCCGCGTAGTCTGGTTTGGGTGGCCCTCTGCTCGCCTGACGGCTGCATAGCGCTCGCCCAGTGCCATCTGGGCCCACAACCTCAGCCAGAAAAAGACAAAAAGAAGCGCCTGGGTGGCCTTGGCCGCATGCGCGGCGATCGCGCTCAAGCTCGACATCGTCAGCGGCCTCATGTGAAGTCGAGAGGTTCCACACGGGGAGCATAGGTCAGGTCGAAACAGACTTAACGTATGCACGCCGAGCAACTATTGATGGCATATAGGCTTATGTAAAAGAAAGTCTATAGAATTGCAGTCGCGTTTGTTCGATAACTTCGGCAATTCACCTTTGAGAGGACAACATGGCCACCATTAAGGAACTCCAAGCCCAACTGGCTGACCTGCAGCGCCAGATCGCAGAAACGACGCAGCGCGAAAAGGCAGACACAATCGCCCAGATCAAGCGACTCATGGATGAGCATGGCCTGACCGTCGCTGACCTTACAGCTGGTGGCGGAAAGCGCGGTCGACCGACGGGATCGGGTGGTTCCAAGGGAACCAAGGTGCCTCCCAAGTACAGAGATCCGGCCAGCGGCAAAGAGTGGACTGGCCGTGGCGTTGCGCCGAGCTGGATCAAGGACAAGAACCGAGACGAATTCTTGATCCAGTCCTGAGGTTCGTGACGCTCAGCAAAAAGGCTCCGCGGAGCCTTTTTTAATGTTGGTGTGAATAGATCGAGCCTTTGGGGATCCGGCTCCCGACTGAATCGGTCTATCGCCGCGTGTAGGTTCCCCGTTCGATCCAGTTTTTCCCAATTAAAGTATTGCTATCCTTTATCTCGAAGACGAGGTCTGCCTTGTCCGTTTTGACGTGAATGAAGTTTCCGTCTCGTCTGTAGGAGGTTGTTGCTTCAATGCACCCCCCAAAGCATAGGGAGTAGGCCGCTGTAGTACTACCAAGTATCTTTACGCCGCCTATGACCCCAGAATCAGACTTCGGGCTGGACAGCTCATACTCACCAGATATGCCGGGGAAGCATCCCGACAAAAATCCGAGCGCAGCAACAAGGATATAGGTTTTTAGCGAATTTATACGTCTTAACTGCAACCATTTCACGATTGTATTCTTTGTCGCTCCGGGTCTAAGAGTATAAGAGATATTTCGGGGCCAGAGGCCTGTCACCTGGCTTCTCAGCGGGTTTCATCGCTGGTGCTCTACAGCGTGCGAGCGAGCGGAAGTGGGCAGTCTTCGATCAACAGCGTCGCGCCAGCACTCACCTTGCGGCGGTTGGCAGCTTCGCCATCGTCACGTCTTAGCTGGACTCAGCCTTAGTCGGCCAAGGGCAAGTTGGTCATGGAGTCCAAGCCTTGGAGCTTCTGACCAACCCGTTGGCCGCGGCTTTGGCCACTCGAAACTGACTCTTTACACACGAAACGGCATCGAACCCAGGCGCTGAAGCTTGATTGAAGGGAGAGTAGCTAGCGACTTATATAGCCCCACTTATCACCAATTCGGACTGCAGCGAGCCCTTCGGAGAATCTTTCTGTCATTTCGAATTGTGGGTTGATTGCCATCTTTCCCTGCTTGTCAATATAGCCCCACCTGCCCGTCTTCTCATCCCCAATTCGGACTGCAGCAAGCCCTTCGTTGAACAGGCCCGCACGGGAAAACTGTGGGATAATTACTATCTTTCCCCGATTATCAATATATCCCCATTTACCCGTATTATTATCACCATAACACACAAATGCAAGGCCTTCAGAAAAGATTCCCGCAAAATCGAACTGCAGGCTGATAACCATCTTGCCCTGCTTGTCAATATAGCCCCATTTACCTTTTTTATCATCACCAATTTTGACACCTGAAAGGCCCTCATGAAAGGTCCCCCCAAAATCGAACTGCGGGTCGATGATCACTTTCCCTTGGCTATCAATGTAGCCCCACTTGCCCGTCTTATAATCGCCAATTATGACTGCAGCAAGCCCTTCGGAGAATCTGTCTGTCATTTCAAATTGTGGGTTGATTGCCACCTTTCCCTGCTTGTCAACGTAGCCCTCCACACTTTTGATCCCAACTGCTCCAAGCCCTTCGGCAAATGTTGACGCCGAATCAAACAGCGGTTTGATAACCATGTTCCCCTGCTTGTCAATATAGCCCCACTTGCCTGTCTCCCTATCACCGATGCGTATTGCTCCAAGCCCATCATTGAACGTAGACGCCGAGTCAAACTGCGGGTTGATTACCATCTTTCCCTGCTTGTCAATATAGCCCCACTTACCCGTATTCTCATCACCAATTCGAACTGCTGCAAGCCCTTCCTTGAACATGGATACCCTGTCGAACTGCGGATTTATTAACATCTTTCCATGCTTGTCAATGTAGCCCCACTTACCTGTATCCTTATCGCCCACGCGTACTGCAGCAAGCCTTTCAGAAAATATATCTGCATAGTCAAACTGCGGATTTATTACCATCTTCCCAGTTGTTTCCGACACTGTTGATGTCGTACTTTTCATGGACATATCGCTGCTACGGATATCTTCTTTCCCACATCCAGGCAGAAGTATTCCGAATGCTAGAACAAGAAGGGTTACTAACCGCAACTTCATTTCATTACTTCCAGTCTCTTTGTCAGATTCTTCGGCCATCTAAGAATGAAATAGAGGAAACAGGTTCTATGTTTTCATCTTCTGCTTTACGGTCATGCTATTCCTGGAACTTTGTCTCAGGAAGGCCGTCAAATAAGCCACTTTGACTGCAATTTGGGCTCTCCAGGCGATGGAGATTGCCGATGCCGAGCCAAAGGATTCAGTTTGGCTACGGTCTATTTACACGTCGTAGCCCTCTTGATGAGTGACACCATACATATCACCTGCTCATGTGCTAGACGGTCAACAGCTTCAAGTCTAAGGCGATTGCCAACAGGACCCAAGCCAAGCTTGCTGCTCGAGACTACCTTCACAAGCGACGTCCTTGGGTGCTTCGGCCGCGAGAGCTACAACTCGTCAGATTCTCTGCCAGTTCCAGACCCGAAAGCGCTGCCCTTGCTCCTTGCGTGTGTGGCGTGATTATCTGGACGCAGCGGCCGTAGAATCGTTTTACGGTTGGCCTGGGCCGTTGACGCCGGAGCGGCACGCGTAACGCGTGTCGTGAGCGCAGAACCCGAAGGGACAGGGCGTTTGTCGAGGCGGTAGTTCGTTCACTCCAATGTGGCCTTTGCAACGGCCCGCCGACGTTCGACATGCTTCACCTGATCGTCGGTAATCCGGCGCTGTCGAGCAGGTGAGGCGTGGCGACACAGCGCGGGCGTTGGGGAGCGCACGATGGATGACGACGTAAAGGGCACACCTTGTGCCAGCAATCGCTTTGTGCCGGCTTCGGCCCTGGACTTCTCCCGGTATGCCAAGAACTTGGCGTGGCTGCTGGGCGTGAAGTTGCAGGCGGCCCAGGAGCTGCTTAGCCAGATCTACGGGTATGAGCATCTGCACGAGTTGCAGCAAGCGCTGAAAAGTGGGCTCCCGCCCGGGCCGTTCTGGGATGACGGGCCCAGTGAGGACAAGCTCGATACGGGCTTACGTCTTCTGGCGGGTATGCCTGGCGAACGGTCGCTACGTCCTGCAAAGGTGCTTTGCGCTTGGAAGCGCATGCAAGGCCAGCAGCCAAACCTAGGGCAGAACGAAGCACTAATTGTCGAGCTGGGGCTGACGGACTCGCCGGCGTCACACAGGGACTGCGTAAGGCGCGTCAAGAAGTACCTTGAGGGAGAGTACTCAGCGGACGCGCATGGGTACCCAACGGGGTTCTGGAGCTTCTTGGTGGATTATGAATTTGAATCTGTCCATGATGAGCAGAGGACTGTCAGGAAACTGCTCGAGGCGAGCGGATACGAGGATAGTTGGGATTCCGAAAGGAATACGCCGACGTCATACATGGCGCAAATGACGTGTTCGGTCATGTCGAGAACGGTTGATATCCTAGGCGAGATTGGGAAGCAGATTGAGCACGAAGCGGTGGACTGGAATTTCGGGTTCGAGAACGACGAACTCGGGTGGGCCACGCTGTGGCAAAACCTTAGCTACTGTGGTCAGTGGGGCGACTCATGGCAGGACGAGTGCGCAGATTTCGTGTTCAGGTCGGGGGAGGCAGGGGATGGTGGGGAACACGATCAGCAAGCTTGGGAAAGGCGGCGAAAATTCGTGGAGTGGCCGTCGGAAGCGAAACTGAAGGCATGTGGAGTGGATCTGAGCTTCAAGGACACAGTAGATCGTGTAAGCAGCTGGCGTCTCGGATGGCTGATGGCCGCTGTGAGCCAATGGCAGTCTTCGGCGCCCCGGATCGTGAGGCTGACTGGCCAGACCGCGCAGAAAAACGAATATGGCTTCTGGGTGCCGGACCCGGACTTTGCGTTTCTGGTGATGAAGAAGCGACCGCAGTACGAGTACGAAGACAGCATTTCCCTCATGGACGTGATGGGCAGCCTCATCATCGAACGGCCTGATGGGACACGAGAGATCGGCGGGATAGTTGAAGGGTGGCACTTCTCTCCCGCGGGTGAGTTATACGCTGACTTTGAGCAGGTGGACGAGTTCCTAGAAGATGAATACCCGGAGGTTTTGAAGGGGTGGCAGGTCGCTCGTCAATACATGACGATTCGAGGCATAACCGATATGAAAGTCTGGGCGAATTCGGAGGAAGGGTGCGCAATGACTTTGCTGGCCGTGACGCTTGCACCTGAGATAGACAACGACGACACACGCGCTAGGTTCCTCAGGCTCATCGCGGAGTGCTTCGACCAGGATGGTGGGAGTCATACCCTCTCCGAGGATGCTTATTTCGGTGACGGGCTCCCTGTGATGAATTCTTTTTACGACGACACAGATGATCTTGTGATCGACACGCCAGGTCTGATAGTGGTTTCAGTGTCGGGCCTTGAGGGCGTTGGCTTTTCGATCGGCGAACATGACGGCGAGGGGCGCCAGATTATGGTGATGGGCGGAGGGCGCGGTCGTGAGACCAGGGCGATGAATCGGAGGTTTGGGCCGCCGGTGACGCGCGCAGACAGTGAGTTCGACGCCAAGAGGGCCAGAGTTAGAAAGCTGCTGGAGAAGGTGGTTGACCCGCAGATAGACGTTGCAGTGCTAGACCTCTACGCAGCGGATAGGCACAAGGGCTGAGTCTCCTGGCGGGTGCCTTCCACGTCGGCTGGCCGAGCGACAGGCCAGTCGCTTTCGCGAATACGGTCGAACTCCTCTTCAGCGATTGGCCCACAGGCGATCGTGCACCAGGTCATGGCTCCTGTAGGCGTCCGGGTGCTCATGCAATGGGACGTGGTTGCGGCAGACATCGCGGGCACCTTGCTCGAGCGCGGCCACCACCACCAAGGCAACCACAGGCGGGGGCATGCTCAGCTCTCCGATGGCCAGGCAGGTGGGCATGGCGGGGGCAGGACGGTGCCGCCACGTATGGCCCAGTGCTCGCACCGGGCGCGGGTGTGGCTGTTTTGGTTCATGCGACTGTGACGACACCTTTCTTTCTGTTTGTGACATTATGTACCGAATGTCACACGCAGAATGATATAGTGAAGGTAGGTGCAGCACTAGTGCATTTACAGTAAGCTACTTTCATGGACTTTGAAGCCAGCCCCCGGCCTTCGCTGCCGCGATCCTCGCCGCGTGGACCTATCGCGCGCTTCTGGCGGCTGCACGATCAAGGCCGAAGCGCAGCGCTGGACATCTGCAGCGAGACCGGCGAGTTGGTCTGCGTCGCCTCGATTTCAGACTCTGGGGCTGAGGGGCTGAGCGAGCCCGCGCCCCCGCACAGCGACTGCTGGCTTCGCGTCGTCACGACCATTCGGGGCGAACTCGGGCCCTAAACACAGCATGCTTCTCGAACAACAAGCGCCCTACCCCGAAGCCCTGAAGGTTTTCGCGGCCTCCTGCACCGGCGACTACGCCGACTGCTACCAGGAGATCCTCAGCGAGGCCTTCACGAGCCATGGGCTGATCCTGAACGCCAAGCAGCTGCGCGAGTTGGCCGGAGGCGGCTCCCAGACCACCGCCCAGCGCTGCATCACTGCCTGGCGCCAGGACTTGAGCCGAAAGCTCGCCATGCGCGTTCGTCTGGGAGCGCAGGTGCCCGAGGATGTGCTGCAAACAGCCAACGGCCTGATCGAGACGCTCTGGATGCAGGCTCGTGACCGTGCGAATCAAGAGTACGACCAGGATCGAACTGAACTGCAGGCCGCTCAAGCCGACTCGTCGGCCCGTTTGGCTGAAAGCCAGCAGGAGCTACTTCAAGCTCGCGTGGAGCTGGATCAGGCCAAGGCGCTTGTGACAGCCAAGGATGCTCAGTTGGAAGCGCTGCGTGCCGAGATCGCGGCGGCCAATGGCCGCCTGGCGCAGGCAGCGCGGGACTTTGAGCAGGAACGACGCGCGCGCGCAGAACAGGCCGCTCAAGCCCGTAGCGCTCAAGAGGCCCTGGAGCGAGAGTTGCGCGAGGCCGAGGCCCGCAGCGAGCAGCTGCGCGCGGACTTGGCCCGGGCCCAGAGCGAGGCCTCTCAGCGCTTCGACCGGATGCTGGTCGAGCACCGCGAAGCGGTCTCCAGCGTGCAGCGGACCTGCGACGCAAGGCTGGCCGAGAAGGATGCCCAGGTCAGAAAGCTGCAGGCCAGAGTGGAAGCTGCTGCCTCGCAGGAGCTGGAGCTGCAGATGCAGGCTGTGCGCAGTGCTCAGCAGATCGAGCATCTGGAAAAGCAGGCCAGCGTGATGCGTGCCGAACTCGACACGGTACGCAACGCCCTTCAAGCAAGCCGCGACCAGGTCCAGGCCACCCAGGCGCAGCTCATCGAGCACCTGAAAGCGGCGCAGACCCAGGTCTTGGCCACCGCAGCGCAAGATCCAGCAGCGGCGAGCGCGTG
>CAISJH010000227.1 GCA_903885585.1 uncultured beta proteobacterium | reverse complement strand
GCCATTGCGCGGCGCGGTGGTGCAGTCGCTGAAGGTGCGGCACAGGCGCTTTCGCTGCAGCGGCCGGCCGGCCAGCAGGTCGGCGGGCAGCTCGGGGTAGGACAGCATCAATCGGCCCAGGCCGACGAAGTCGGTCCAGCCCTCGCGCACCACGGCCTGTGCCACCTGCGGCAGGAACTCCTGCAGGTAGGTGTAGCCGCTGCCCGCGAACACCAGGTCCGGGAAGCGGCGCTTCAGGTCGCGCACGGCGGTCAGGTGGCGCATCACACCCACCAACGGGTCTTCGGGGGGCTGGTAGCCGTCGGACGGTGGGTACAGCGCCGGGCGCGTCAAGTGCGGGTTGTAGTACGGGCTGCCCAGCGTGATGTTGAACAACCTGATGCCCAGGTTGCGCGCCACCTCGATGAAGCCGGCGGCCTCGTCCAGACCTGACTGCGTGGGGTCCTGCTCGTCAGGACCGAAGCCGTAGCGGTAGGGCAGGGCGCTGGCGTGGTCCACGGGCACGCCCGGGCCCAGCAACTCAGGCGTGGAGCGTGCGGGGTCCGGTCGGTAGGGCAGGAAGTCGAAGGCTGACAGCCGCACGCCCATCTCCAGGCCCGGCGCCTCGGCCCGGATGCCCGCCACCAGTTCGCGCAGGAAGCGCGTGCGGTTCTCCAGCGAGCCGCCGTAGTCGCCCGGGCGTGTCTTGGCCGCCAGGAACTCGTGGCCCAGGTAGCCGTGGCAATGCTTGAGGTCGACGAAATCAAAGCCGATGTCGCGCGCCCGCTTGGCGGCGGTGACGAAGTCGTCGATCAGGGCGCGGATGTCGCCGTCCTGCATCACGCGGATGCGCTCGGCCGGCCCGAACCGTCCGTCCAGCAGCGGATGGTGGAACAGCACTTGCGGCTCCATGCGCGCGGGGTCGTTGGGTTTGCAAAAGCGCCCCGAGTGCGTGAGCTGAAGCCCGATCACCAGACCCTCGTCGCTGCCCAGGGCACGGCGGTGCTCGCTGATGAGTTCATCGCGCAGCCGGGCGATGTCGCCCTGCGTGTGTTCGTTCAGCACCAACTGCTGCGGATTGGCGCGGCCGTCGTGCCGCACCGCCACCGCTTCGCCGCCCCACACCAGCTTCGCGCCCGAGGCGCCGAAATGCCGCCAGCGCCGCAGCGTGTTCTCCGATGGGCGGCCGTCGGCTTGCCCATCCCAGCCTTCCATGGGTTGCACGCACCAGCGGTTGGCGATGGTCCAGCCGTGTACCTGCAGCGGCTGCGCCAGGGGCGAGGCGGCGCCCAGCGCCACCTCGTCGTCACACGGCATGTCCAGCCCCAGGCGCTGCAGGTTGTCGCGAAAGCCTGCCGCGCTCTCCAGCCCCTTGACCTTGACGAAGTCGCCGAACTTCATGCGCTCGGCCCCTGCCGGGCGGTGCCGGGACGTGGACTCATCCGAAGAAGCGGTTGGGCTTGTGGAAGATGCCCAGCACCAGCGCGCCGTCGGGCGCGTGGGCACTGTGCCGGCTGCCGGCGGGGCGCCAGACGAAGTTGCCTGCGATGACTTCGCCCTCGTGGTCCACCAGGCGGCCCTGCAGGACCCAGCTCTGCTCCAGGGCCACATGCTCGTGGTCGGGCAGCACGCTGCCCGGGTCCATCTGCGTCAGCACGGTCTGCAGGCCCGTGTCGGGGTCCTGCATCAGCACCTTGATGCGAATGCCGGGGAAGGGCGTAGGGGTCCAGGCCAGTTCGTCGCAGTTGACGTAGCGCGAGGACAGCTCGGCAAGCCCGGCATGCCGGTGCTCGAGGCCAGGGGTGTGCAGGCTCAAGGGTCTCCTCCGGAACCTTCGGGCCGGTCGTGCAGGCACCGTGAAGATTCGAAGTCCATGATAGCGGTGTGGCGCACCCGCACAAACCCTGATGCCGCGGCGGCAGAGCGCGCGGCGCGGTCGAGGGCGCTTGGTGTAAGGTCGGCGTCCTACACCGCACTCCGTCGGCTTCGCTGGCCTGATGGCCGCCGCATCTCCTGCTCTATGACCACCTTCGCTGCCATCGGCCTGGACCACCGGCATATCTACCACCTGATCGGTGAACTGCTCGCTGCCGGCGCACAGTGCGCCGGATACTGGACGGGCACCAGCGACCCCAAGGTGCTGGAAGGGGTGCGTGAGCGCTTTCCCACGCTGCGCGCCGTGGACGACCGCGATGCACTGCTCGACGACCCCACCGTGGACCTGATCGTCAGTGCCGCCGTGCCCGCCGAGCGTGCTGCACTGGCGGTGCAGGCCCTGCGTCGTGGCAAGGATGTGCTGGTCGACAAGCCCGGGGTCACCTCGTTCGAGCAACTGGCGCAGGTGCAGGCTGCGGTGGCCGAGACCGGGCGCATCTTCTCCATCTGCTTTTCCGAGCGCCACGTCGTGCCAGCAGTGGAGGTGGCCCGGCGCCTGGTGGCCGACGGCGCGATTGGCGAGGTGGTTCAGACGCTGGGTCTGGGTCCGCACCGCCTGAACCGCGCCATCCGCCCGGGCTGGTTCTTCGACCGCCAGCAGTTCGGCGGCATCCTGGTGGACATCGCCTCGCACCAGATCGACCAGTTCCTGGTCTTCACGGGCGTGCAGGATGCCCAGGTGGTGCACGCCGCCGTGGGCCATCACGGCACGCAGACGGAGGGCGACTTCCAGGACTTTGGCGAGATCGTGCTGTGCAGTCGGCCCGGGCAGCGGCGCGGTTATGTGCGCGTGGACTGGTTCACGCCCGACGGCCTGCCCACATGGGGCGACGGGCGGCTGTTCATCCTCGGCACCACGGGCTCGATAGAGATCCGCAAGTACCTGGACATCGAGGGCCGCTCCGGCACCAACCACCTGTTCCTGGCCGACCGCCACGGCACGCGCCATATCGACTGCAGCGCCGAGCCCCTGACCTTCTTCCAGGCCTTTCTGCACGATGTGCGTGAGCGTACACAGACGGCCATGACACAGGCGCATGTGTTCACGGTGTGCCGGCTCGCGCTGGAAGCCGATGCCCTGGCGACCTCGGGGGTCCGCGCATGACGCGCATCGGCGTGGCCCTCATCGGCCTGGGGCCGGGTTCGCAACCGCACCTGAAGAGCCTGGCGGACCTGCAGCACCGCATCGAGCTGCGCCATGCCGTGTGCCGGCGCCCGGCCCAGGCCGACCTGGGCCCGTTCAACGGCGAGCTCGCCGCAACGGCCGACCTGGACGCCGCGTTGGCTGACCCCGCTGTGCAGGCCGTCATCGTGGCCACGCCCGCGGGCACGCACCTGGACATCGCCACCCGCTGTCTGACCGCAGGCAAGCACACCCTGGTGGAAAAGCCGCTGGAGACTTCCCTGC
>CAISJH010000226.1 GCA_903885585.1 uncultured beta proteobacterium | reverse complement strand
TACCCTCCAGGAACTGCTCCGCCTCGTCCTCAACAAGAGGACGAAGCACCAAGACATCGCCAGCATTCGCCCAAACTCCGTCCCGCGTGTTCGTGACTCGATACCCTGAAAAGATAGTTCGGATCCGGGGAAGTTGACTGCCATCGACTTGTGCTGGCAGCTCCTTCATCATTCGGAAGCTCAGAGATCCCTCACGGTCGTCGTCATACCGAGAGAGCTGTCCCTCGACGAATGCGTCTGCCTCGTCCAGTATCAGCAACACGCTGTGCTGGGGCTTCTCCACTAGGAAGCGCTTCATGTACGCTGAGAAGCGCTCTGGCGGCGGTTGATCTTTCAACCCAGGCTTCTCGGCCAAGCCAAAGCACCTTGCCATTTCATGGACTATGCAGTCGACAACCCAGCGCTCAGATTCTCCGCCCGCGATCGTGATGAAGAAGACATTGAGAGTGTTTCCTGACGGCAGCACATAGCCGTCGAATCTGCTCGCCACGTACTTCAGTAAGGCGCTCTTGCCCAGCTTTCGTCCAGAAAACACTCTCGTGAACGACCAGCCAAGCGCAATCTGCTCCGCCTGGTTCTTTCGTCCGATGTAAGTCTCTAAACGAACATGTTGACCATCGAGACTTGAGAAGGGTGAGGCTGTATCAAGGTCCAACTGTTCAAGCAGGATCTCAAGAAACGGTATGAAGTCGTGCCCATCCAGTCGAGTACTCGCAGCACAAAGCCTGCAAAGATCCCAGTCGTCGATGATTGCGGCGGCGACACCGCGCTTACGAAAGCCAGAACAAAGTTCATCTCTGCGAGCAATGTGCAGCCCTGGAGCTAAAAAGACAACCAACGAGCTTGGCGCCTCACTGACAGCCGCTTTACACCAGTCATCCAAGACGCTTGCACCTCGACTGGCCTGTTGTGGAGAAGACGTAATGACGATCTGACTGAAGGTGGCCAACTGCGGAAGGAACGAGGGGTTCAGCTTAGAACCCTTGAAATAGTTTCGAACCGTCTCGCAACTGATCGTGGTTTTCCTATCCTTGTGGTCGCGTAAGTCCGCAAGCTTCACGGGGAATCGCTTCTGGTTCTCACTGGAGGTACGTCCCGCCTCGCCACTGATTACTGCGTAGAGCAACTTCGGCATTGCGTCTCGTTGACTCGGTTCAACGTTGCCGGAGGTCCAGAACTCAACTAGACGCTTTTGTTCGGGAGTTGACCCTTTGAGGTCGTTCGCCAACTTTGTTCTAGGCTCCGGCCAAGTCTTCCGAGAGTCGTCGCGCCACAGCGTTCGGCGGCTTCCAAGACGATCGCCGTCAGTACTCGGTACTGCGCCGCTGTGGAAGAGCGCCACACCGGATCGAAAGTCGCCTGCCTCAAAGTATTTTGTGATCCGAACTGCTGAATCGCCGGGCTTCGCGGCAGCCAAGTCCAGCAGAGCCTTCGCCGCCTCATTTCTATGGACAGTTGCCAAAGTAATGGATTGCCTCAGCCAAGCCAGCAAGAGCAAACGGGCGGTCATTGAACCCGAAGCACCAGCGGTCAGCGTTCGTGCTTCCTCAACGACAGCCCTAAGTTTCGCTTCCGTCGGGGCCATGAGTTCATTGCCGGCGCCCCAGAGGCGTCCCAAGTCTTGCAAGGCCTCAAACGCCTGGTCGCCCAATTCAAGGGCATATTGATGCAAGAGAGTCTGCTCATGGGCCTGGAGCACATCTGTATCGGACAGAGAAGTGAGAATGTCGCGGCGCTCTCGATCTGCCGCGACGTTCCTAAGGCATATCCAGAAAGCGGTATCTTCCGTGAAGGCTGGAATAGCGAGAACACGCCAATCCTGAAGCATCGCACTCACTGCCGTCGGATTCTCAAAGTCCATCACGCATATGCCTTCGCTCGCAATTCCAGGCTCGGCCAGCGTGGCGGGCGCCAGGTATCTGATGGCATCAACATGATCGACTAGGTAGCCTGCCTCAAGTCGGAGCAAGTTGGTCTGAGGTGCGTTCTGCAGAGCAGCTGCAAACAGCACTGCACAAAGACGATCTGTCGTGTTTGACGAAGAACCGCTTAGGAGCCGTTGGCCTGCCTCGTGCGGAACGCCGTGATGAGGTATGCGAGACCTTCGGCGCTGCGCTTCGAGTCGTCGCAGCGCATCGGAGACGACCTCAATCGCTTCAACAATCTGTTGTGCGGCCCCTTCGGCTGAAGATCGGTCTTGGCGCCTGACCTGGTCCGTATCCATGATTCGCTTGAAGGATCGGCCAAGCTCAATGACGCGCTCCCGGATGCGATCAGACGTCCACTTGACCTTAGAACTCGCCCTCGGGTCGGATGGCGCTAATTCGTCTCTTAGTGGAACGACTTCGGATTGGATGAACTTCGCCCACGCTGCTCTGCAGTGGGTACGTTGGATCTTTCCCCCAGCGGCGCTCCAAAGCGTCGCGACTTGGGTTCGGAGCAGGTCCTGCGCTGAACGCAAGGCTGCCTCTAAGTCCTCCATCGACTCTTCGGGGGTATCCAGCAAGCGAGCTCGTAAGGAGCTGAGGGGATTTAGCTGAGCAGACCAGCCATCAAGAAGAAACCTTGTTACCTCACCGAGCGCAGGGTCGTTGAACGAGGCGAGGCCAACCAACGCTTCGACTTCTTGAGGGGTGAAAGAACAAGGATGCGTTGGTCGCAAGGCCTCCAGCATCAATGCGAGGCCGATGTTTGGTGTGCCGATTGCCTTAGGGCAGGCCACACTGGCGCGTAGCCGTTCCGAACGCTGGCTGTCGACGCCAGCGACCTGCGACTGAGGATCGGACAATAGACTATCTGCATTGGCCAAGTCTTTGATGCCAAGCGGATCTGTGCCGCCTGTAGCGACAACACCGCGGGCGAAGAGATAGGCTATGGCCGCGTTTCCGAGTTCCCAGGCTTCCTGCGCCCGGGCGAAGAGCTCGGTAGCGAACTCTTCTGCTACCCACGGTGCGGGCACCACTTGACCCGCTTCGTCCACCCAGTGCACCCTGCAGAAGCTCGAGAAGGATTCGTAGTCCACTGCGACCTTGGCCGCAGAGCCAGCTGGACGCGGAACGGTCGGCTCCGACATTGCTGTGGCCTTAGGGCTGGCTTCTGGAGCAGCCTCTACTGTATGGACCTGATTGGTGCTACTCCCAGCCGGTAGTGTCCGTGCGGCTTCCTCGGGGCCAGTTCGCCAAAGACTGGCCTCGCTTAACGCCCGCTCTCGCGGTGCATCATCAGACGTTGCCGTAATAGTAGAGATCACCCCTACCGAGGGCGGCATCTCGGACGGTTCCATGCACTGCTTGCCATTCGAAGGAGAGGGCAGTTGCTCCTCTATCGCCTGGGTGGCTTCGCTAGACGCGCACGCAACTTCTACTTCTGCCTTTGCATCGGCAGCTTTGCCATCGCGAGAGATTGGAACTTCAAGCCGAAGCTTGCCGCGAAGAGCGGCTGTTGCAACTGACTTCCCGAACAATTCTTCAACTTCAAGCTGAAGGTGTGCTGCCTGTTCGTCGTCTAGATCGTTTCCGCTTTGAACCAATCGAAGCAGCGCTGAGACTGCGCCTACGGAGGCGGGATTCGGTGTCTGTCGAGCCTCAGCGACCACCATCAACTCGTCACACTTCGCTCGAATGACTGCGCAACCCGCAAAGCTCGAATCAGCAACATGAACGATTGATCGACAACGGACAAGATCGGAGGTGACAAGGTGCAACTCGGATTGGCGGGCAAGCGCAGCCTCAAGGTCTCCAACACGAGGGGACGATATTCCCAACTGTTGTTCAGCATCGCCGTGTTGCTTGCGAACTGAAGACCAACAGTCGATCGCCGCTTGCAGGTCAGGAACCATGTCGGCTGAAATGTCTGCCGATGCCGCTGCCAAGTGTTGTCCGAGAAGATCCAGTCCATCCCGAATCTCCTTCAGAACCTCGATCGTGACTGGTCTGACGATCTGGGGATCCGAGGTCGAGGGTTCAACATGCTCCGGCACTACGCTCGACGGAGTCTGCATAGGCGGTGCACTACTCATGCTTGGTACCGCAAGACCAGGCAGTGCTTTGAATGCGGCATACAGCCCGATCCAAAGGTCGTTGTTCAGCATCAGCGCGCCACAGACAAGTGCCAGGGTATGGGCGCTGTGAATTGGAGTCAGCGCGCAGATGTCCCGCAGCGCATCGCCAGGGGCAAACTGAGGCACCTCTCCCTTTAAGGTTCCGCGCTCGTCATGCGGACAAACGACGGCGTCTAGAACAGCATTCAGCGCTTCACGTCGAGAGTCCTGGATCCAAAAACAAAATGCCCTAATCAGGAACATTTGGGCATTCGGTTGCTCCAAGAGTCGACCCTTAAGTCGGGCTACCCCAAGGCGCAGCTCATCAGAGGACAGCGGGCGGACAGCGCCCCGAATGACTCGTGTTGGACGCCCTCCGGGCTTGTTCAACTCCGCATCCCGGATTGCCGCACACAGACGTCGATACACCGGATCCTTGTGATCCAGATCCCGAGCGTGTTGGCCTGCGTACTTCCAATAATCAGTTTGCTCCTCAGCGGAGATCAATCGCCAAACAGTTCGAAGGTCAATGTCTTTGCGGTTGGTCTCTGTAGACATGTCGTCCTTCATTCCTGTATCTCCCTGCATGTCCGCTTGTGCGTGTAGCCCCAATTCCAGCGATCACAGATCGGCAGGACTAGTGCATCCCCCATAGGTTAGCTGGGGCGGTGTCTGATTCTCGTCTGCAACCTCGTTATCCTGGCCGATCCAAATTTGAGCCACACTGGGTCAGAAGTTCGGCCTTCGCGGCTCAATTCAGATCTTCCTCAACCCCACCACCACCCCAAACGGCACCTCGTGCGCCCGCACATGCGGCGGCGTGAGCAGCCAAATCACAGGGGCATGGGGTGCTCGGTTTGGGTAGGTGCCCATCCCGTCCGTGGCATACAGCACGATGGCGCCGTCAGCGTGCGTGCTGACCCAATCGAAGACCGGACGGAAGTCGGTGCCGCCACCTCCTGCAAGCGGCAGACGCTGCGGAATCTCGGTGCCATCCATGGCCTCGAAGGTGTGGACGGCCTGCACCCGGGCGTCGGCCTGGATGACGGTGAGCCGAGACGGAAACGTCTCCCGAAAGGCTCGCAGCTCCGCCGTGAGTTGGGCCAGCATCTCGTCTTGCATCGAGGCCGAGGTATCGATGGCGAACACCACGTGTCCTGGAACGGCCAGGCCGGGGGAGGGCATGAACAGGCCTCGGTGCAGGTGGCGCTTGCTGAAGGGATAGCTTTGCCAGTCGCCCTTTACACGTTCATGCAGCCAGGCGCGCAGCAACGCCCGCCAGTCGATGCGGCGCTCCTCGTCGGCTTCGCACTCGCGGCGGAAGCTGCCAGCCGCGTCGCCCTGCAACTTGGCCAAGGCGCCATCCCGCAACTCTCGGCGCAGTTCTTCCAACTGTTCGGCGTCCGGGGCGTCTGAGGCGCGCAGCGGGCGTACCCGGGCGTCATCGGGGTCCAGCAGATCGGCGCCTATGGAGGGCAGGGCGCCACTCTGAGCCTCCTCGGGCTGGCCCCGGTCGTCCGCGCTGCGGTCCGCCACCGCCACTTCAAGTTCGATGTCCGCTGCCAGGTGCTCGTAGACCTGCTCGGCCGTCATGCCCTGCCATCGCTTGGCGATCAACCCGCCCTCGGGCAGCTTGAAGCCTTGGTCTACCAGCAGCAGGTTGATCGCGTAGTCGCATGCCACGTTCCAGCGCTGCGCGGTGCGCCCGCCGCGTCGCTGGCCGTGGGCGAAGAGCACGTGCAGCACCTCGTGGGCGAGCAACCCGCGCAACTCGGCATCCGCCAGCCCAGCCACCCAAGCCGGGTTGTAGAAGAGGTGGTAGCCGTCGGTAGCCGCTGTTGTGCACCACGAAGACTGCGTCACCTCCCGCACAGGCAGCCGCATCAGGGCGGTGGCCAGAAACGGCTGAGACAGCGCCAGCCGGATTCGGCCACGCAGCACACGCTCCGCCACGCGGGCTCGCAACTCCGGCGTGGGCGCCTTGAGAAGGTCGGCCGCGGCCTTGCCAGCGCGCTTGCTCGGCTTGGCTTTGGCGGGTGTGGAGGGTGCGGCCTTGCTCACCGCTGGATCAGGTGCCCGTGCACCTTCAGAAAGTCTCTGTACCCCGACTCCTTGGCAAAGGCCGCTCGGGCCTTGAGCATGTCGCGGGCCAGAACCACGCCAAACTCGGGCGGCAGGCGGCTGAGCAACACGGCGCTCGCCTTGGAGACGTCCGTGTCCTCGGCGTGATAAGCCAGCCAGGAGGTGAGCATGTAGATGCCGTCCAGCGCGTCGGGCAGGGTGGCGCCGGCCGGGTCGTCCACGATAGAGCGCATCTGCTTCTCGCTGGCGGCCTTCTTCACGAAGCCCGCAAACTCCACCGCGGCGGCCTGGCCCACGATGCCGGGTAGCACATCAGCGCAGGCTCGGTAGCCACTGAGCCCGCCGCCGAAGGTGCCGGTCACATCGCTGGCCATCTCCCACGATCTGGGGGTGGGGTAGGCGCTGTGCTCGCCGGGCTCCTGCCACAGCAGTTGGGGGCGCACCCCGATGAAGGACACCATCAGCGGCTCCAGGCGTCGCTGCAGCGCCCACTCGCGCCAGTCCTCCACGTCGGTCTCCAAGTCCAGGTGGACAAAGCGATTGGCCAGCGCGCTGCTCATCCGAAACGTCACCGCCCGGTCCTGCGCACGATTGCCCGCGGCCACGATCCACCAGCCCTCTGGCAGCACGTACTCGCCAACCCGGCGGTCCAGCACCAGTTGGTACAGGCTCGCCTGCACCAGCGGCGGGGCAGCGTTGATCTCGTCAAGAAACAGGATGCCGGGTCGGTCTCCCGCTTGAGGCAGGAAAGACGGCGGGCACCAGACCGCCCGACCGCCTTCGATAGCTGGGATGCCGCGAAGGTCTGTCGGGTCCAGCAGGCTTGCACGCAGGTCGATCACGGGCAGACCGCGCTCTTGGGCGATCGAGTGGACGATGGAGCTCTTGCCGATGCCCGGCGGCCCCCAGATAAAGGCGGGCCAGCGCTGGGCCAGCAGGGATTCGATGACGGATCTCAGGCGTGAAGGCTTCAAGGTCAGGGTGCTCCGGTGGCGGCAGTGAAGTGTTCGGAAGGACGGTGAATCCAGGCCCAGGGCACGCGCTGGACGATGCGGCGTGCGGTGGCGGGGTCCAGCCCCACGGAGGCCAGCGGCAGCACACCCAGGGCCTGCTGAAACAGGCCTTCCGGGTGCCACCAGATGTCGCGCCCGTCACCGGGCTCCAGCAGGTCGGGCAGCGGCCCCAGGCAGTTGAAGCGGGCGTGCTCCATCTGCAGCCAGGCGCCGTCGAGCGCGGCGGCTTGGAGCTCCATCAGCCACTCGGTGCGCAGGTTGCGCAGCACCAGATCCGACTGCTGCAAGACGCACTCCACCTCGCACAGGGTGGTCGTGCCCCGCTGCGGCGCCTTGGGGCGCAGCAACCGCAGGGTCACCTTGGGGTTCTGCACCTGGGCGAGCGTGGGCGCCACCCAAGTGCCAATGACGCGCAGCACCTCGCTGCCCTTGGCGTTGGCGCCTTCGTCATCACCCGGCACCCAGTAGCGCACAGGGCGGCTCGGCCAGGTGCGCAGCTTGTGCAGCAGGGCGTCCACGGCGGGCGGGTGCAGGAGGCGGGTGTCGGACATGCGGCGCGCGTGCACCTCGTCCACGTAGTGAACCTCGCGGTGTCGCACGCTGAAGTAGCCGGCGTCCACCATCAGGTCATCTCCGCCCAGCTCGCAGGGGCTGAAGATGTCGGCGAGGATGGCCGCGCAGGCCACGTCCAGCTCGTCCCGCTGAAAGGGTACGACGGCCTCTGGCATGCCGGTAGCCGCCAGCACCTTGAGCTGTGAGGCGGTCTTGTCGAGCTTGGCGCTCAGCAGTGCCTGGCGAGCCGCCTGCAGGTCTTCGGCGCTCAGCCCGGGCCAGCTGCCCAGGCGGCACAGCAGGTAGAGCACCGCGGCATCGAATGCGACGGGGGCGCCTTGGCCAGTCGTTGAGGGCGAGCCCTCAGGCCCAGGTTTGCGCGCCTTGCTGGAGGAACGGGACTTGTTCTTGGCCTGAAGCATGATCTTGGGCAGGTTCATGCCTCATCTCCTGCGGCGGCTTCGGCTGTGCTGGTCGCGACGTCCTGCGCCTCAAGCGAGGACGGTCTCATGTCTACCTTCACCACACCCAGTCGTTGCATCAGCGCAGCGCCTTCTTCCGGGTGCACCATCCGCACAAAGGCCAGCCGGCCCTGTAGCGCGTCGAGCCCCTGCTCCTCGTCGTGCCAAAGCGGCACCTGCCCCTGCTCGGCGTGGTGGACGGCAGCACGCAGGCGGCGGCGGATGCGGCGCGGCACCGAGACCTGGTCATTGACCACCAGACCCGTCACCACCTGGCGCCGCCCGCGCCTAAAGATGTTGGTCTTGCGCGGGTCCAGCTCCAGCCCTATCTGGACCAGCGTGCGCCGGGCGATGCCCAGCATCTGCACGGCGGCGTCGCCACCCGAGAAGCTCAAGTCATCCGCGTAGCGGGTGTAGCGCACGCCGCGGGTGCCGGCGGCCGCGCTCAGGATCTCGTCGGTTTTGAGGAGCACGCGGTTGAGCAGCGTGGGGCTGGTGGGTGCCCCGATCGGCAGCCCACCCTCGGCGGTACACAGGTCGCACAGCAGCGAGATCGCCACTGGGCTGAGCCGGTCGGACAGGTCACGCCGCAGCGCAGCCAGCACCAGCGGCCAGCGCACGCTCGGAAAGCACGAGCGCACATCGGCGTTGACCACCACGCTTTGGCCTACATGCACCTGCGCGTTGCCCACGATGCTGCGCCCGGGTGCAAAGCCATGCGCCGCCTCGTGCTGGCCGAGCGGTGCCAGCAAGCGCTCCAGCACGGCGCGCTGCACACGCTTGAGCCCGGCGTCTGGCGCGCTGATCACCCGAGAGCCACCGCTCTTCTTGGGCAGCAGGTGCTGTTGGTAGGCATGGTCGAGCTTCTGGCCGGCTGGTGCGCCCCGCCGGGCCATGGCCAGCACGCGCAGCAGATCCGGGGCCACCTTCACGCCCAAGGCGTTGATGAGTTCCAGCGTGGCGGCTTCACGCGGGGAGGTGGAGGCCAGCAGGGCGCTGGCCTGGCTCAGCGCCGTTGAGAAGGTGCTGGATGCTGGGTTTGACCCCGAGTCCAGGTGCTTCTGCAACTCGATCAAGCGCCAACCGCTGCGCCTGGCGGCCAGTACCAGAACCTGCGGCAGGTTCTCGCCGCGCAGCGCTGTCCAGTGGGTGCTCCAGACCCAGGGGCCCTCCTCCGGGGGCTTGAGCACCAGTTCCTGAAGCCGCTCAGCCGTTCCCGCACGTCGCAACTGCTGACGCCAGGCGGTCATGCGCACACTGCCGGCCTGCGTGGTGGCGCGGCCGCGGTTCACCAGTGTTTGCAACACCTTCTCCGGTGTCTGGCGGTGGCTGGCCAGATCCAGCAGCAGGTTGACGGGGCCGTACGCCGCAAGAATCGGAGTGGCAGCTGGGTCCAGTTCCATCCAGCGCAGCAGTTTTTGCACCGGCTCGCGGGGCACTTGCCGCGGGTCGTGCAGGGCCTGAGCGATGGCCATGCGCAGGCCTATGAGGTCCAGTGGGGTACGGCGCTCTTCCAGCAGTGCAAGAGCGTCTTCCAGCAAGCGGGTGCGCTCCAGCGCCACGTCACGCACGGCGTTCCACACCGGCGTTCCCGCTGAGGCCACCACCCATCGGCCCCAGGTGTGGCCCCATTGATTGCGGAAGTGTTCGTCGATGGTCTGCCGCGCCAGGTCGCGCAGGGCCTTGGCTGCTTCGTATCCAGGCTGGGCTGTGCCGGCTTCTCCATTGGGCTCCAGACCTGGAAGATCCTTCGGGCGCTTCTCCAGCTTTGATGCCATCAAGGCCAGCCACGGTCTGGCGTCCGGCAAGGTCTGTAGCCGTCGAGACAGCAGGATGCGCCCCCGTTGGTACAGGCCGGCCGTGAGGTCAGCCAGTTCCGGCAGCGTCAGGTCTTGCCAGGCGAAGGAGGTGTCCGAGATGAACTGCGGCAGCCCGGCGCGCAGCAGCGTCACCTGTTCGGCACGGCTCCAGGTGCGCTGCAGAGGCGCCAGGTCCTGGATGGTCATGCGCTGGGGTGGCACTGTGAGTTCCTGGCTCGGGGGCTTGCCACCCAAGGCCGCATCTGCGGCTTGCTCCTCTTCATCTGGCGCCACCAGCCAGGCCGCCACCTCGCTGGCCGTCATGGCCCACCAAGCGGGCAGGGGCCTCGGCGCAAAGCGTTGCAGCGTGGCCAGCGTCGCTTCCGTCGTCGGCACCCAGGGTCCGAACTCGCGCTTGCGGGCGGGGTGGTTGTAGTCGTCTTCCAGCCCCCAGGGCTCCTCCCGCAAGGTGCGCCACACGGCCAGCGCAATGGGCCCTTGGCCCGCTTCGGCTGTCAAGGCCTCAAGCTGCCCCAGGCAGCGCAGACGCACCGCATTCATCAGTACTTCGAGGGTGCTTTGCACCCGCTCGCGCTCCTCCTCCAGGGTGGCGGCGTGCTGAGGTAAGTCTGGCCTGCGCCACAGGGTCTGCGGCAGCATTTGGGGCCAGGCGTGCGGCAGCGACAGCAGCAGCGCGCGCTCCTTGTCGTCCAACAGGGCGATCTCCACTTCGCGCAGCGGCCTGAAGCGTCTGCCAGTCGTCAGCGCGCAGAGCAGCGCACGCTCCAATTCCACCCGGCGCTGGTACTCGCTGGCGGCCTTCTGGTGCGCGGCCAGCTTCAGCAAGGCGGGCAGGGTGGCTCCCACCCTGCAGTGCCAGGCCAGGCGGTAGCGCAGGCGGACGCTGCCGGGCAGCACCGTGTGGATGCCCAGGTCGGGCGCCGGCTCGCCAATTGCGTGGTCACCGATCAGCAGGCGCGTCACCGCGTGTTCGGGCAGGTGAACGTAGGCCTGCACGCTGCGGTCTGTTTGCCAGCGCTTGAGCGTGAGCGTCCGCAGGCGCTGGGCCTCTTGCTGCAGCAGGGGCGACCCGCAAGACATGGTGCCTCGGTACAGCAGCCCACAGTAGATGGGTTTGCGAAGAGCCACCGCCCAGGCCTGCTGCAGCGCGGAGGTCTCTGCCAGACCAGACAGAACCCCCAGCACCTTCGGCCAGAGCCCATGCACGGCCTGGTTCAGGGCGTGTTCAGCATCTTCTGCAAATGACGAAGACCAAGGGTCCACCGTCACCAGCGCTCGGTGCGCGGGTTCCTGGTGGGCAAAGAAGACTTCCGCCACCGCCTCGGCCGTGGCCTCAAGGTGTGCGAATCCAGACGAGGTGCTCATTGCACCGCTCCAGTCAAGAAAAGGGGGCCTCCCCCTTGTGTCACTTCAACATCGAGAGCACGGAGGGCAGGCGACGGGAGGTTGCGCGTCGCCCCTCTGAAGGCGCGCACCCCGCGCGACGAAGCGGGGCGGCGAGCAGACTCCCGGCGATCGAACTTCGCTTGGGGAGACTCTGCGCAATCCTGGCGAGACGCCAGGTGATCCTGAACAGCAAGGGGGAGGCCGAAACACATGCATCCATGTTCGGCGGCCGGTGGCTCACCAGATGATCTGGATGAACATACAGCTCAGGTCAGCCGTTGCACTCGCTCAGGCCAATGGCGCATGAAGTGCCGCCAGCCAAGCGGCACTGGGACATGGCATCTGACTCCGCATTTGACTTGGATGGGTTGACCGCGTAGCCCACCGCCCCATTACTGCCCCGCGCCAAAGCGCCGCACATGCCATTGCCAAAAGTGGCCACGATCGAGCAACCGAGCCCACACTTGCTGCTGGCACCAGCGTTAGCGTCAGCCTGACTCTGGTAGTTGTAGGAGATACCCGCTGCGCGGGTGACTGGATTGACTGCGATGGCTCCAAAGTAGCTCACATCCTCACCGCCCCCGCCACAACCTGTCAGCGCTACCGCAGCCAGTATGGAAAGTGCGGACATCCGAGCAAGCAGATAGCGTCGTGCGTTGCCAGGCAGGCCGGTTTGGTTTCGTGTGCTTTTCATGTTCTTCTCCCTTCCGCGTCCGGCCTACTGCAGCACGCGGTAGCCGCGACCACCCAGGCAGCGCCGGATGACGTTGCGCTGTGAGTTTTCAGCCTCGGCTCCAGCGCCCACAGCTCCAGAAACGGCCCCCACTCGTGCTGTGGAGGTTCTGCTGTATTCGCCGCCAGCGGCCGCGGCCAGGATCGCGCCCAGTGCGGCGCCGGCCACTGCGCCTGCAACAGCGGACTGGCCCGCTGAGGCGGTTTGCTGGGCAAACCCCTGGCAGTCCTGGAGGTCGCGTTCGAACTTGTTCATGTCGACGCCCTGGGTGTCCACCAGCGGGCGGTAAGCGGCGCCGGTTGGGCCCATATTGGCGCAGCCAACGATCAGAGAGGTGGAGCACAGCAGGACGACGCAGCGTGCAAGTGACTTATTCATGGGGGGTCTCCTCGAAGATCTGATCGACTTACTTGTTGCCCACAGGCTCCGTGCCCATGACCGGCTGTCCGTCCTTTTCGGCGGAGCGATCAAAGACCAGCGTCTTGCCGAATACCAGTTGCACCCAGGTGGGGTAGGTATAGGCGGTGCCCTTGTTGTGATCGATGATGGCGCCGATGCCCCCGCCGAAGATGATGTTGCCGGCCAGCCCGGCGTTGGCGCGCGAGATGGCGCGGCCCACAGCCTCGGAGTTGGCGGGGTGACGGCACGTGATGTCCATGTCCTTGCTGGAGCGGCGCACCTGAGCGGTGTCACCTGAGCGGGCGGTGATGGCGCCGTAGTCGTTGGAGATTCGGCACTCCGCACCCGAGACCATGTCACCCGCCTGGGTCTTGGTCTCGATCTTCATGGGCTGCGTGGAGTCATTGACGATGGACGCGCAGCCTGTGGTGGCAAGCACAACCGCTGACGCGGCCGAAACGATTGCAGTAGTTCTGAGCACGTGGAGCTCCCTGTGGTTGGAGGTTCTGGTGACGTATCGACCTGAGAAAGTGCCGTCGCCAGACC
>CAISJH010000225.1 GCA_903885585.1 uncultured beta proteobacterium | reverse complement strand
AGGGCAACAAGGGAATGGCGATCAAGGCGCCCGTGGCCTTGAACAGCAGATTGCCCAAGGGCAGCCGACGGGCTTCCGGGGCCGCATTGGCCGTGGCCAGGAAGGCCAGCACCCCACTGCCCACGTTGGCCCCCAGCACCAGGCCCAGCGCCCCTGCGAGGGGCAGGATGCCCGACGCAGCGAGCGTGGCCGTCAGCAACACGATGGCCAGGCTGGAATACGACAACACCGTCAGTGCAGCGCCCACCACGATGTCCAGCAGCACCTCGTTGGGCAGGGCAGCCAGGAGCGCGCGGACCGCGGGCGACTCGGTCAGCGGCCGCGTGGAGGCCACGATGAGCTGCAGCGCCAGAGTGATCAACCCCAGGCCAATCAGCACCCGTCCCACGCGGCCAGCCACACCGTTCTGGCGCGAAATGAACATCACCACGCCCACGAAGATCAGCAGCGGTGACAGCCATGACAGGTCGAACGAGTACACCACGACCATCAGCGCCGTGCCCACGTCGGCCCCCAGCATCACGGCCAGCGCCGCGCTGGTAGCCACCAACCCCTTGCCGGCAAACGAGGCCAGGATCAGGCAGGTGGCGGTGCTGGACTGCACCAGGCTGGTGACGCCAATGCCGGCCACGAAGGCGCCGGCCCGGTTGCTGAAACTACGCCCGAGCACCGTGCGCAGGTTCTCACCCAGCACCCGTAGCATGCCTGTGCGCACGATGTGCGTGCCCCACACCAACAGGGCAATGGCGGCCAGCAGGTTGAGCCGGTGGGTCACGCTGGGCTCAGCTCACGCTTGAGCGAGGGGTCAGAGTGCATGTGGTGCACAACGGGAACTTGAAACCGAATTCAGACCCACGGCAGCGAGTAGGTCTTGACGTTGGTGAAGCTCTTCATCGCCTCCTGCACGCCTTCCTTGTAGCCCAGGCCGGAGTCCTTGATGCCGCCAAACGGCGTGAGCTCCAGGCGGTAGCCCGGCACCTCGCGCACGTTGACCGTGCCCACGTTCAGCTCGCTGACGAAGCGGGTGATGTAGTCCATGCGGTTGGTGCACACCGCAGATGACAGACCATAGGCCGTGCCATTGCTGATACGGATGGCCTCGTCGATGTTGGCGAAGGTCACGATGGGGGAGACCGGCCCGAAAGTCTCTTCCTTGACCACCATCATCTCGGGGCGCACGCGGTCGATGACCGTGGGCGAGAACAGGGCTCCTTCGCGCTTGTGGCCTGCCAGCAGACGTGCGCCTTGTGCGATCGCCTCGTCCACCCGCTGTTCGAACAGCGTCGCCGCAGCCTCGTCGATGACGGTGCCCATCTCGACCTTCGGGTTGGACGGGTCGCCATAGCTCCAGGCCTTCGTCTTGTCCACCACCAGATCGGTGAATCGCTGCGCGACCGCCTCGTGAACGAGCATGCGCTTGACAGCCGTGCAGCGCTGGCCCGAGTTCTTGTAGGAGCCCTGCACCGCCAAGGTGGAGGCCTCGTCCAGATCAGCGTCTTCCATCACGATGATGGGATCGTTGCCTCCCAACTCCAGCACGATGCGACGGTAGCCGGCCTTGGCCGCGATGTACTTGCCAATCGGCACGCCGCCGGTGAAAGTGACGAGATCCACTGCCGGGTTCGTGATCAGCTCGTCGGCAATCTCGGCCGGGTCACCGGTGACCACGCTGAGCATCTCACCGGGCAGCCCCGCCTCGTACAGGATGTCGGCAAACAGGTAGGCCGACAGCGGCACCTTCTCAGACGGCTTGAGCACCATCCGGTTGTTGGTGGCAATCGACGGCACGATCTTGTGCGCAACTTGATTGGCCGGATGATTGAATGGAGTGATGGCGGTGATGACGCCGAGCAAAGGTGTGCGCTGGGTGTAGACGCGGCGCT
>CAISJH010000224.1 GCA_903885585.1 uncultured beta proteobacterium | reverse complement strand
ATGCAGGCCAAGCCCTTCTCGGTGGGTTTTCGCATCGAGCACCCGCAGGGCATGATCGACCGCGCGCGCTTCGGGCCCAGTGCCGGCCACCCGCTCCTGGGCGCGGCCGACTACAAGCTGGTGCACCACGCGAAGAACGGCCGCTCGGTCTACAGCTTCTGCATGTGTCCCGGCGGCACCGTGGTGGCCGCCACCTCGGAGCCCGAGCGCGTGGTCACCAACGGCATGAGCCAGTACTCGCGCAACGAGCGCAACGCCAACGCCGGCATCGTGGTGGGCATCTCGCCCGAGGACTACCGCCTGGACCAGGGCGGCAGCGGCCCGGTATCGCCGCTGGACGGCATTGCCTTCCAGCGCGTGTGGGAGTCGCGCGCCTACGAGCTGGGCGGCGGCGGTTACCGCGCCCCGGGGCAACTGGTGGGCGACTTCGTGGCTGGCCGTCACGGCCGCGCCGTGGCGCGCGAGTTCGGCGACGTGCTGCCTTCCTACCAGCCCGGCGTGCAGCTCACCGACCTGGCCGAGCCCGGGCGCGAGAGCCTGCCCCGGGCCGTGCTGGAAGCCATCCGCGAGGCCCTGCCCGCCTTCGAGCGCCAGATCCCGGGTTTCTCCCGCGCAGACGCCGTGCTCACGGGCGTGGAAACGCGCACCTCGTCACCCCTGCGCATCCCGCGCGGGCGTGACTTGCAGAGCCTGAACGTGCGCGGCCTGTACCCGGCCGGCGAAGGCGCGGGCTATGCCGGCGGCATCATGTCGGCGGGCGTGGATGGGATCGAGGTGGCGGAGGCGTTGGGGAAGGACTTGCTGGGCGCGTTGGGTTGACACTCCTGCGGGCTGGCAAGGACGCTGACGTACCCCTTATCGAAGGTGCGACATCAAGTGCTGCGCCAACGCTTCCCAAGCCGGCAGCGACGTCGGGTCCAAATTCGCATTCGCCGCCAGCGGATGCGACGCATACCGCGCGACCACCATCTCGGCCACGGGGTCGATGACGATGGCCTGGCCGTGGACGCCGCGGGCCATGAACATGCCGTGCGCGTTGTGGCTGTGCCACCACTGGTGGCGGTAGCTCCAGCCCGGCAGCAGGGCGTAGCCGGCTTGGGCGAACTTGGGTGGCTCACCGCCAGCACGGATCGCAGCCACGGCGCTGGCCGGCACGATCTGCCGGCCATTGAGGGCGCCGTCGCAGCGCATCATCTCGCCCATGCGCGCCAGGTCGCGCAAGGTGGTGCAAAGCCCGCCGGCGGCAAAGGGCATGCCGTGAGGGTCGCAGGTGATGTGGGCGTCGCGCTCGGCCCCGATCGGCGCCCACAGGCGCTGCGACAGCAAAGCTTCGATGCGCTCGCCCGTCGCGCGCTGGATCACCCAGGCCAGCACGTCGGTGTTGATGCTGCGGTAGGAGAAGGCCTGCCCATGCGCACCCGCTGGCGCCACGGTCTGCAGGAAGGCATAGAGCCCGTCGGCGCTGGGGTGGTCGGGGTGCGGTGGTGCGAAGCCGCCTGAGCGCGCGTAGGCGGCGATGCCGGAGGCTGGGTCGGTGTAGACCTCGCTGAAATCCAGCCCCGTGGTCATGTCCATCACCTCGCCCAGGCACGCCGTGCCGAAGCCCGACGCTGCCAGCTCCGGCACCCAGTGCGTGACGGGGCGCGACTCGTCCAGCACCCCTTCAGCCACCAGCAGCGCGCCCAGGGTGCCGATGAAGGACTTGGTGACCGAGAACGCGATGTGCGGCCGCTGCGCGTCCAGCGCGCCAAAGTAGCGCTCCATCACCACGCGCCCCCGGTGCAGCACCACGATGCCGTCGGTGTAGTTGGCCTTCAGCGACTGCGCGAAGCTTATCGGCCGGGCGGCGCCCAGCGGGGTGAAGGTCACGTCGTCCAGATCGCTGCGCAGGGCCTGGGGCAGGGACGACGCGGGGCCAGCACCGCGCGGAATGTCCAGCGTGGGGTGCAACTCGCGCGCGTGGCTGAAGCTCCAGCGCAGCTGCGGAAACTGCCGGCTGCTGCCGTTGGCAAAGCGGACCACCTTGTCAGGCGCAGGTGGGCTGCCTTGCATCCAGCCCAGGCGCTGCGGGCAGCTGGCGTCGGCGTCCAGCTCGTGGGGCGGGGGCAGGGTGTCGGGCAGGGTGGTGGGCGCGGAGGAGGTCATGGGCGCGGTCAGGCGGATGGCAGGGAGTCGGCAGGATAGCCGGCCAGCCGTCCTTCAGCCGGATGGCCTGCCCCACACGAAAACCGGTTGATGCCTCATGGCGACCCTGCCAGTGCCACCGCTGGTTCCGCGGAAGGCCGTCTGGCAGGAGACCGCCGCCGCTGCGCCTTGCAGCTCAGGCAAGCCATCCAGACCGTCCTGGGAGGTCAAGCGCAGGTGCTGCCCATGGCCGGACTCGACGGTGGACCGCCGCAAGTGATCTTGGCCATCAGCAGCAGCCCGTCAAACAACTGCGTCAGCTCCGCGGCCCGAGGTCTGATCGCTATGGCACATGGCGCCCCTGCGCGGCGACCCAGAGCGCGTACCAGTCCTCCCGCTCCAGGCGTATCGAAGAAGCCTTGACGGCACTCTCGATCCGCTCGATGCGGTTCGTGCCGATGATGGGGTAGGGCCGACTGGGGTGTGACATGACCCAGGCGTAAGCCAGTTGCTCCAATGTCGCGCCGCCGTATCTGTATGACATGCCCGCCGCAACCTCGGCCAGCCGGCGTGCTGCGCTCTCGTTCGGATCGAAGAGCCGCCCTCCGGCCAGGGGGCTCCAGGCCATGGGCCGCACCTGTTCTTGCTGGCACTGGTCGAAACAGCCATCCACGATCGGATCCATGTGCAGCAGGTGGAACTCCACCTGATTGGTGAACAGCGGCACCTCCATGCGGCTGTTCAAGGCCGCGAACTGACTGGCGCTGTAGTTGGAGACTCCCGCACTGCGGATCTTGCCTTCCTGCACCAGTTGATTCAGACCACGTGCCGTGTCGTCGATGCTGGTGAGCCAGTCGGGGCGATGAACCAGAAACAACTCGACCTGCTCGCAGCGCAGCAGCCGCAGGGATCGCTCGACGCTCGCGCTGAGTTGCGCTGCGGTGGCGTCGTAATGGCCGACCTTGCGCGTTGGGCTGTGTGCACCGGGCACGTAGATGCCCGCCTTCGTGATGAGGCTGAGCTTGTTGCGCAGGCCCGGCGAAAGCGCCATGGCATTGCCCAGGGCTTCCTCAACCTGGTAGAGGCCATAGATCTCAGCCGTGTCGATGGCCGTGACGCCCAACTCGACGCAGCGGTTCAGGCGGCGGTTGATGTCCTGGGGTGAAGGCCCGTCGTCGAGCAGCCTCCAGGTCCCGTAGACCATCGATGACAACGAGAACGTTTGGGGGTGTGAAGGGACGTCACGGATCATGGCGAAGGGGCCTTGGACGTTGGTTGCACGGCGCCGTCGTAGGTCAACAGCGCTTCCAGCAGGTAGTAGTCACCGAAGATCAGGCTGGTGTTCGTGAGGCGATGGCTGGCGTCTGGGTGGAAGTTCCGGGCCTGGTAGCGCAGCGCGCTGGCATGGTCGGGCGACGATGAAAAGTAGGGCCGCTGCAGTAGGGTCTTCAAGGCGTTGACGGCCGCGAGCCAGAAGCGTGTCTTGTCCGCCGCGTCGGGGCACAGGCGGCTGAGCCGGAAGAAGGCGCAGGACGCCAGAGCGGCCGCGCTCGAGTCCCGGTGTTCCAGGCCCATCAGCCCGCTGTCGAAGTCCGATGGCGGCACATGGTCCGCTGGAAGGCGCGAGAGGTAGTGGTCAGCGGCGGCGATGGAGTGCTTCAGGTAGCGAGGTTCTGCGGTGGCCTCGTGCAGATAGGCGTAGCCGTAGATCGCCCAGGTCTGGCCTCGGGACCAGCAACTTTCGTCGGCGAGGCCCTGGTGCGTGTACTTGCGCTTCAGCGCCCCCGTGCGCGGATCGAAGTCGATCACGTGGTAGGTGCCGTGGTCCGGCCGGAAGAATTCCTCGCGCGTGCGGTCCGCGTGCTGCGTGGCGATGCGCCGGTAGCGGTCGGGGCCGCCGTTCTCCGATGCCCAGACCAGCAGCTCCAGGTTCATCATGTTGTCGATGATCACGACGAAGTTGTCCGCATCGTCGATCGCGCCCCAGGAACGGATCAGGCCGACGGTTTCGCTGTAGCGTTTCGACAGCGACTCGGCAGCCTGAAGAACCACCGCCTTGTAGGCCTCATCACCGGTCAGGCGATAGCCGTGCCCGAAGCTGTCCATGATCATGAAGCCCAGATCATGGTTGGTGGTCGTGAACTGCTCGTCGGTCAGTCCGGTCGTCCAGGTGTGCGCGCGCTGCCGCCACAGGGCCTGGTCGGGCCACTGCCGTCGCATCGCGAACTCATGGACGTACCACAGGGCGCCGGGGTAGAAGCCGCTGACCCAGTCCGACGCTGGCACTGTCGTCCAGGCATCGGCCTTGGCCTCGTTCGGATAGGCCGACTTGTCGGGCTGATGGTCGTCGTAGAAGGCCAGCTTGCGGGCGATGGTGGCCACCGCGGAGTCGATGTCGATGCCGTCCAGACCCAAGGCGGTGGCCCGGCCTGCCACATCGTCGGACCGTGCGTCCCGGGTCATTGGCCGAGCGCCTTGTCAATCGCTGCCGCCATGCTCAAGCCCACGTAGTCCTGGGCTCGAAAGAATCGGCCACTGACGCCGTCGTCCAGAACTGCCGGCACCAGCGCGCCGGGCAACACGGTGCTTGGATCGTTGGGAGCGCGGGGTCCACCGAGATCGGTTCGCAGCCAGCCCGGGTCCAGCAGGTTCATCTGCACGCCAGTGCCGGCCAGCCTGGGTACGAAGTCGCGCACCAGCTTGTCGACGGCGGCCTTGGAGATCGAATAGGCCGACAGTTCGGGTTGATCCTGGATGCCGGAGGTGAGGTTGACGACTCGACCCCATTGGCGCGCGATCATCGGCGGCACCAGACGATGGCAGATTCGCGCCAGGCTGATGACGTTGACCTCGAAGCTCCTTCGATAGTCCTCCGCCGGAATGTCAAAGCAGTTCTCGCGGAACGGCGTCATGATGGCCGCGTTGTTGTAGACCACGTCGATGCACCCCGCCTGCGCCAGGGCCTGCCCGAGCATCGTGTCGACCTGCGACTGCTCGGCGAGTTCGCCCGACACGCAGGCGACTTTCACACCTGTACCCCGCAGCTCCGCCGCCAGCGCGTCGGTGTGCGCCAAGTCCCGGCTGTGCAGCACGAGGTTGGAGCCCAGCCCCGCCAGGCCCCGGCAGATGTGGGCGCCGACGCCCCGACTGGCGCCAGTGACGAGTGACCACTTGCCTTCCAAGCTATCCATTTGCATCTCTTTCCATGACATTCCAGGTTTATGAGGGTCGCCCTGGACGCGCGGTCCATGCTTTCACGGGCGTGTGGTGATCAGGCCAGTCGCAGGTGGCTGAAGCTGGCGGCCACCCGTTGTGCTTCGTTGTGTGACGTGACCGCCAGCCCGAGGAATCCGGCCGAAGGCATGGGCTGGCTGTGGGTGCAGAAGGTCGTCCACTGCGTGCCATCGCGACTGCTCATCCCGGTGAAGGTGCCGCCCTTGCGGACCAGCTTGAGCCACACGTCAGGGAAGGCCACAGGAAAGTCCGGTTGGGACGGAAGCGGCTGTGGCGGATAGATGGCCGCGCACAACGCGCCTTCGTCCTTGCGGTACTGGAACTCCAGGCCCCCGTTGTTCTTGTTGCGGGGCTCGTTGTTGCCAAAGGCGAACAACATGACGTGGGCCGAGCCGTCGGCGAGCGATGACCTGAACATGACCCCGGCCTTGGTGTAGAGGTCGGCCATCTCGAGCGAGTCCAGGCGAACGCTCATCTCGAAGTCCTCGCTCACGGGCATGTGGACGAAGTGGAACTCGTCGCGTGCGCCCCAGATGTCGACGCCGCCTGCCAGCAGTTGAATGACGGTGGGAGTCTGCCGGGTTTCGCCGCGCAGTCGCGGCGACCCGATGTCAGTGCCCTGGAGAGTCGATGCTTTCATCTTGGTGGGATCCCACTTGAGGTCTGTTCTGGAAATCGGCAGTCGCCGGATGCGTGTTCCGACGGCCGCAAAGATGGCGTTGCAGACGGCGGGTGCCACTGGGGGCAGGGCTGGCTCGCCCAAGCCTGTCGGCACGGTTGTGCTTTCGATGAAGTGCACGTCCACCTGTTTCGGGGCGGCATCGATCCGCAGCACGGAGAAGTCGTGGAAATTCGACTGCTCCACGGCCCCGCCGGCGATCGTGATCTCCTGCAACCAGGCGGCGCTCAGTCCATCCATGATCGAGCCCTGCACCTGGCTTTCAGCGCCGCTGCGGTTGATGATCGGCCCCACGTCCACCGCTGCGGTGACGCGCTTCACGGCGAGCACGCCTGCTGGCGAGACGCTGACTTCCGCCACTTCAGCGACGTAGCCCTGGTGGCTGAAGTGAAAGGCGATGCCTTGACCGGATCCAGCGGGCAGGCGCTTGCCCCAGTCCGCGCGCTCGGCTGCGAGCCTGAGCACTGCCTTCATGCGCGCCGTGTCGAAGGCGGGGTCCCAGCGCCCCGTGCCCGCGAGGATGCGGTCCTCGCCGAGCAACGCCAATCGAAACTCCAGGGGATCCTTGGCTGCCGCGTGCGCGAGTTCGTCGACAAAGCTCTGGAACACGAACGCGAAGCCATTGGCGCCCGGTGCCCGCCACCAGTTGGTCGGAACATTGGCGCTGAGGACGGACTTCTCGAGCCTGAAACTGGGCAAAAAGCGGCTGGGAAACTCGTTCCCACCGATGTCGGCAGCCGTGCCGGGTTTAGAGGTGCTGTTGAGCCCGACGGTCACAAAGTGGTTGCGCCAAGCCACTGGCTTGCCCGCGCTGTCGAGTCCGGCCTGCAGAAAGTGCCAGCCTGCAGGCCTGTACTTGCCATGCTGCGTGTCACTGTCTCGACGCCAGGTCAGCTTCACAGGCCTGCCGACGCGTTGGGCGATCGCAGCAGCTTCCGCAACAAAGTCATTGACGAGCCGGCGGCCGAAGGCGCCGCCAGCGCGGGTGAACTGCAGCTCGACCTTGGCCTTGGGCAAGTTCAGCACCTTGGCGGCAAGGTGCTGCGCATCCTCCGGCGATTGGGTTGGCGCAACGATCTTCATTCCACCACCGGGCAGCGGAATGGCCAATGCATTCATGGGCTCCAGCGGCGCATGGTGGAGGAAAGGGTAGTGGTAAGTCGCCGAGATAGCCTTGGCTGCTGAGCGCAGGCCGGTGGTCACATCGCCCACACTCCTCACGGTCGAGCCCTGTGTGCCCCCCAGCTCAGTCGCGCGTCGCTCATAGGCCGCCGAGTCCTGGCCAAGCTTCGCATTGGACTCCCAGGTCACGCGCAGTTCGTCCTGCGCCTTGAACGTCGCCCAGGTTGAATCCCCGACGATGGCAACGCCAGGCAGCAGTCCATAGGCGTCTGCGGTACCCGCCAGGATGAAGGCGTCGACGATGCCGGGAAGCCGCTTGAT
>CAISJH010000223.1 GCA_903885585.1 uncultured beta proteobacterium | reverse complement strand
TGCGGTTCGTTCTTCATCTGCGGCACACCCTACGGCAGCACTGCCGGCAGCGATGTCCAGATGAAGTCCAACATGAAGAAGGCGCAGGATTTGCTGAAGGCCTCCGGTTACGACGGCACGCCCATCGTGATCCTTAAGCCTACCGACCTGCAAAGCATCCAGAAGCTGCCTGATGTGGCCGCCCAGCTGCTGCGCCAGGCGGGCTTCAAGGTGGACCTGCAGGCGATGGACTGGCAGACCTTGGTGGGTCGCCGTGCCAAGAAGGACGCGCCGGACAAGGGCGGCTGGCACATGTTCCTCACCGCCTGGCAGGCCTTCGACGTGTGGAGCCCGATCGCCAACCCCACCACCGACACCCGCGGCGAGAAGAGCGTGTGGTTCGGCTGGGCGAGCGATGACAAGCTGGGTGAGTTGCGCAATCAGTTCATGCGCGCCACGGACGACGCTGCCAAGAAGAAGCTGGCCGACCAGATGCACGCCCGCATGTTCGAGATTGGCACCCACGTCAACCTGGGCGAGTTCGACCAACCCATGGCGGCCACCAAGAACATCAGCGGCTTCTTCGTGACCAACGGCAATCTCTACTGGAACCTGAAGAAGAACTGAGTCTGCTCTCCCGCCCGCCGCGCCGCGGTGGGCGGGGACTGCTGAACCGATGCTGGGTTTTCTCTTTCGACGTCTGCTGTCCACGCTCCCTGTGCTCGGGGTGGTGGCAGTGCTGGTGTTCCTGATCCTGCGTCTGACCCCGGGCGACCCGGCGGCGGTGCTGGCGGGTGACCAGGCCACGACCGAGCAGATCGCCATGATCCGGGCCAACCTCGGGTTGGACCGCTCCATCCCCGAGCAGTTCATCATCTGGTTGGGCCATCTGCTGCAGGGTGACCTGGGGCAGTCGTACTACTACAAGATGCCGGTCGTGGAGTTGATCGCCCAGCGCATCGAACCCACGCTGTCGTTGGCCTTGATCACCATCACGCTGGCGGTGGCCGTGGCTGTGCCGCTGGGCGTGCTGGCGGCCTGGCGCTTTGGCAGCTGGCTCGACCGCGGCGTGATGGCCTTCTCGGTGGCAGGTTTCTCAGTACCCGTCTTCGTGTCGGCCTATCTGTTGATCTGGTTGCTGTCGCTGAAGTTGGGCTGGTTCCCGGTGCAGGGCTACAAGCGCATCGCTGGCGGGGTCGGCCCCTGGCTGTACCACTTGTTGTTGCCGGCCATCACGTTGTCGTTGATCTACATCGCGCTGATCGCGCGTGTCACGCGGGCGTCTGTTCTGGAGACGCTGGGCGAGGACTACATCCGCACCGCGCGCGCCAAGGGCCTGCCCGAGGCCCTGGTGCTCAAGCGCCATGCCCTGGCCAACGCGGCCGTGCCCATTGCCACCGTCATTGGCATCGGCATCGCCCTGCTGATCGGCGGCGTCGTGGTCACCGAATCGGTCTATGCCATTCCCGGCCTGGGCCGGCTGACGGTGGACGCCGTGCTGGCGCGGGACTTCCCCACCGTGCAGGGCGTGATCCTGCTGTTCTCTTTCGTCTACGTGCTCGTCAACCTGCTGGTCGACCTGTCCTATGTCTTCTTCGACCCCCGGATCCGGTACTGACTTCGACGCCCTGTCGGTCGAGGCGGCATCGATCGTCACGCAGCGCACGGCCTGGCAGCGTGTCAGGGCCAACCTGTCGGTGCGCATTGGCGGGGGCGTGATCGTGATGTTGGTGCTGATCTCGCTGCTGGCCCCCTGGCTGGGCACGGTGGATCCGACCTTGTTCGACCCGGCCAGCCGCGACCTGCTGCCCGGCCAGGTGGGCGAGATCACCACGCTGGAGGGCGAGACGCTCAAGCACCGCTTCCTGATGGGTTCCGACAGCTTTGGCCGAGACATCCACAGCCGGGTGATCTACGGCACGCAGGTCTCGCTGATCGTGGGCGTGTGCACGGCCGTACTGGCGCTGGCGCTGGGCGTGGTGCTGGGCCTGGTGTCGGGCTATGTGCGCTGGCTGGACGGCATCCTGATGCGCATCATGGACGGCCTGATGGCCATTCCCGCCATCCTGATCGCCATTGCGCTGGTGGCCATGTGGCGCGGCAGTCTGCTGACGGTGGTGGTGGCCATTGCCATCCCCGAGATTCCGCGCGTCACGCGACTGGTGCGCTCGCTCGTGCTCTCCATCCGTGAAGAGCCCTATGTCGAGGCGGCCATCTCGCTGGGCACGCCCACCTGGAAGATCATGTTGCGGCACATCCTGCCCAACACCGTGGCGCCGCTGGTGGTGCAAGGCACTTTCATCTGCGCCTCGGGCATCCTCACCGAGGCCATCCTGTCGTTCCTGGGGGTGGGGCTGCCGCCCGACATTCCCACCTGGGGCAACGTGATGGCGGAGGGCCGCGCGCAGTTCAACCAGTACCCGCACAACATCTTCTTCCCGGGCATCTTCCTCGCGCTGACGGTGCTGGCGGTGAACATCCTGGGTGACGGCCTGCGTGACACGCTGGACCCCAAGATGGCCAAGCGCGGCTGACGGAGTGACCATGGACTCCACGCCCAGCACCGCCCCCATCCTCGAGGTTCGAGACCTCAGCATCGCCCTGCCCGCGGGCGGCGACCGCGCCAGCGCAGTGCGCCACGTCAGCTTCACGGTGGGCCGTGGCGAGATCGTGTGCCTGGTGGGCGAGTCGGGTTCTGGCAAGTCGGTCATCGCCCAGGGGGTGATGGGCCTGCTGCCCAAGACCTTGCCCGTCACCTCGGGTCAGATCCTGCTGCAAGGTGAAGACATCACGCACGCGCCGCTGGCGCGTCTGCGCGAGCTGCGCGCCACGCGCATGTCCATGATCTTCCAGGAGCCCATGACCGCGCTGAACCCGGTCATGACCTGCGGTGACCAGATCGACGAGGTGCTGCGTCAGCACACGCCGATGAGCGCCGAACAGCGCCGTGCCAAGGTGCTGGAGATCGTGCGCGAGGTACTGCTGCCCGACCCCGAGCGCATCATCGCCAGCTACCCGCACCAGCTCTCGGGCGGCCAGCGTCAGCGCATCATGATCGCCATGGCCCTGGTGCTGGACCCGGTGCTGCTGATCGCCGACGAGCCCACCACGGCGCTGGACGTCACCACCCAGGCGCAGATCCTGAAACTGGTGCTGGACTTGCAGAAGCGCCACGGCACTGGGGTGCTGTTCATCACGCACGACTTCGGCGTGGTGGCCGAGATCGCCCACCGCGTGGCCGTGCTGCGGCTGGGCGACATGGTGGAACTGGGCCCGCGTGACCAGGTGCTGCGTCGCCCGGAGTACGCCTACACCCGCATGCTGATGTCCTCCGTGCCCACCCTGCGCGTGGACGAGCGGCCGGTGGATACCAGTGCGCCCGTGGTGCTGAAAGTCACCGGCCTGGAGAAGACCTATGACGACCGCAGCTGGTTCGGTGCCCGCCGGCAGGTGCACGCCGCCAAGGGCGTGAGCTTCGAGATCCGCCGAGGGCAGACCCTGGGCATCGTCGGCGAGTCGGGCTCGGGCAAGAGCACGGTGGCACGCTGCATCGCCCGCCTGATCGACCCCAGCGCCGGCTCGGTGCTGCTGGGTGGTGCGGTGTCCGGTGAGCAGGCGGCTGAGATTGCCACCCTGTCGGCGTCCGCGCTGCGACCGCTACGCCGGCGCGTGCAGATCGTCTTCCAGGACCCGTACCGCTCGCTCAACCCGCGCATGACCATCGCCAAGGCCATGATCGAGGGCCCGGTGAACTACGGCCTGTCGGAGGCCTCGGCCATGGAGCGTGCGCGCGGCCTGCTCGACCTGGTGCGCATGGACGCCAGCGCCCTGACGCGCTATCCGCACCAGTTTTCCGGCGGCCAGCGCCAACGCCTGTGCATCGCGCGCGCTCTGATGATGGAGCCCGAGCTGCTGATCGCCGACGAGGCCGTCTCGGCCCTGGACGTGTCGGTGCAGGCCCAGGTGCTCAAGCTCTTCGAAGAGATCCGCGAGCGCCTGAAGCTGGCCATGCTCTTCATCACGCACGACCTGCGCGTGGCCTCCCAGGTGTGCGACACCCTGGCCGTGATGTCGAAGGGCGAGGTGGTGGAGATCGGCCCTGCGCACCAGGTCT
>CAISJH010000222.1 GCA_903885585.1 uncultured beta proteobacterium | reverse complement strand
CGCCTGGCCATCGAGCGCGGCATGAGCACGCAGGAAGCCTTCAGGACTTACGGGGTGATGTGAGCCCCAGGGTCCGGGCGCTGCCCGTCCCGGCCATCGAAACGCAAAGCAAGGGGCGCCAGAAGATTTGGGGCACCCCGGCGTCTTCTTGAGACCACCAGACCATGAACATCTACGACCAGCACCTGGACAAGAACCCGGCCAATTTCGTGGCGCTGTCGCCTGTGAGCTTTGTGGAGCGCAGTTCCGAGGTGTTTGGCGATCTGCCCGCCGTGGTGCACGGCCAGCGCCGCTACAACTGGGCCCAGACGCGAGAGCGCTCGGCGCGCCTGGCGGCGGCCTTGCGCACCCTGGGCGTGGGCCGCGGCGGCACGGTGAGCGCCATGCTGCCCAACACGCCGGAGATGGTGGAGGCGCACTACGCCGTGCCGGCGCTGAACGCGGTGCTCAACACGCTGAACACCCGGCTGGATGCGCCGTTGCTGGCCTGGCAGATGAACCACTGCGAAGCCCAGGTGCTGATCACCGACCGCGAGTTCGCGCCCGTGATGGCGCAGGCCCTGCGCATCCTGAAAGAAGAGCATGGCCGCGAGCCCATCGTCATCGACGTTTGTGACAGCGAATACTCCGGCCCCGGTGAGCGCCTGGGCGCCCACGAGTACGAGGCGCTGCTTGCCGCGCACGCGCCGCTGGCCGTGCTGCCGGGCCCGGCTGACGAGTGGGACGCGATTGCGGTGAGCTATACCAGCGGCACCACCGGCGACCCCAAGGGCGTGGTCACGCACCACCGCGGCGCGTACCTGAACGCGGTGTCCAACGTGGCCACCTGGACCATGCCGCACTTCCCGCGCTACCTGTGGACACTGCCGATGTTCCACTGCAACGGCTGGTGCTTCCCCTGGACCGTGGCCATGTTGGGCGGCACCCACGTGTGCCTGCGCCGAGTGGAGGCTCATGCCATCCTGCAGGCCATGCGCGACCACGCGGTGGACCATTACTGCGCCGCGCCGATCGTGCACAACCTCATCATCAACGCGCCGGCTGAGTGGCGGCAGGGCGTGAAAGGCGTGCGCGGCATGGTGGCCGGTGCCGCGCCGCCAGCAGCCATGATCGAGGGCATGGCCAAGATCGGTTTCGACATCACGCACGTGTATGGCCTCACCGAGGTCTACGGCCCGGCGGCGGTGGCCGTCAAGCGAGCGTCCTGGGCAGCCGAGTCGCTTTCGGAGCAGACGCGCCTGAACGGCCGCCAGGGCGTGCGTTATGCGCTGCAGGAAGGTATGACGGTGCTGGACGCCGACAGCATGGCCCTCACCCCGGCCGACGGCCAGACCATGGGCGAGATCATGTTCCGCGGCAACATCGTGATGAAGGGCTACCTGAAGAACCCTGCGGCCACTGAGAAGGCCTTCGCCGGCGGCTGGTTCCACACCGGCGACCTGGCCGTGATGGAGAGCGACCGCTACGTCAAGATCAAGGACCGCAGCAAGGACATCATCATCTCGGGCGGTGAGAACATCAGCTCGCTGGAGGTGGAAGACGCGCTGTACCGCCACCCGGCCGTGCTGGCCTGCGCCGTGGTGGCCCGGCCCGACCCCAAGTGGGGCGAGACCCCGCTGGCCTACGTGGAGACCAAGCCTGACGCCACCGTCAGCGCCGAGGAACTGGTGGCCCACTGCAAGAGCTTGCTCGCCGGCTACAAGGTGCCGCGCGAGATCCGCTTCGAGCCCATCCCCAAGACCAGCACCGGCAAGATCCAGAAGTTCCAGCTGCGTGAGCGCGCCCGAAGCGCCTCGGCCATCGATTGACCCTTGGAGACCCCCATGAGCGACCTGAGCCAACTCCCCATTGCGCCCCTTGTCTTGCGCGAACGTGATGCGCGCGGCGTGGTGCGCATCACGCTCAACCGGCCCAACGCCTTCAATTCCCTGTCTGAAGCCACGCTCAGCGCCCTGCAGGCCGAGCTGGACGCCGTGCGGGCCGACGAGACGGCTCGCGTGGTGGTGATCGCCGCCTTGGGCAAGGCCTTCTGCGCCGGGCACGACCTGAAGGAGATGCGCGCCGAGCCCTCGCAGGCCTACTACGAGCGCCTGTTTGCACAGTGCGGCCGCATGATGATGACGATCCAGCAGCTGCCGGTGCCCGTCATCGCCCGGGTGCAGGGCATTGCCACCGCCGCGGGCTGCCAGCTGGTGGCGATGTGCGACCTGGCGGTGGCCGCACGCGATGCGCGCTTTGCCGTCAGCGGCGTGAACCTGGGTCTCTTCTGCTCCACG
The DNA here is from genome assembly GCA_903885585.1 of uncultured beta proteobacterium. Classification (GTDB taxonomy): domain Bacteria; phylum Pseudomonadota; class Gammaproteobacteria; order Burkholderiales; family Burkholderiaceae_C; genus Rubrivivax. The sequence goes on along the minus strand of CAISJH010000222.1, from coordinate 705 downwards.
CCCAGCGTGGCCTTGAGCCGCAACCTCTCTCGCAAGGCCGCCTTCGAGATGCTGGTGACCGGCGCCTTCATCTCTGCCGACGAGGCGCAGACCAAAGGTTTGGTCAACCGGGTGGTCGACGCGGACCAGCTTGACGAGGAGATCGAGTCGCTGGTGGCCAGCATCGTGGCCAAGCCGCGCGTGGCGCTGGCCATGGGCAAGAGCCTGTTCTACCGCCAGTTGGAGGTGGGCATCGAGGAGGCCTACACCGACGCCGGCGAGACCATGGCCTGCAACATGATGGACACCTCCGCCCTGGAGGGCGTGCAGGCCTTCATCGACAAGCGCGCGCCCGACTGGCGCGGCGCACGTTGACGCAGCCGATGACTGCCGCGCCGTCCTCCTACGACGTCATCGTACTGGGCGCCGGCATGGCCGGGGCCTCGGTGGCCGCCGAGCTGGCGCCGCACCGCCGCGTGCTGCTGCTGGAGCTGGAAGACCAGCCTGGGCGTCACACCACCGGGCGCTCGGCGGCGATGTTCTTCGAGAGCTATGGCAATGCCACGGTGCGCGGGCTCACGCGGGCCAGCCGCGCCTTTCTGGAGCAGCCGCCTGAAGGCTTTGTCGACGTGGCCTTGATGACCCCGCGCGCGGCGCTCTTTGTGGCCGGGTCGGACGCGGCGTCACGGCTGCAAGACCTGCTGAGTTCCTTCCAGGAGGGCACGG
>CAISJH010000221.1 GCA_903885585.1 uncultured beta proteobacterium | reverse complement strand
GACGAAGGGATGCCCGACTGAAGGACCAGACGTGCCTGCCTCAACACGTTGTAGAGCCCCCACTTGTCGTCACTGCCCTTCCAGGGCTCGTCGAAAGCAGCAAACCAGAAGATGGTCTTGGGACCATCGCCCCCAGCCCGTGCCTGGCTGACCCAGGTGTTGAGGCGGTCGAACATCATCTTCTGGTTGACAGGGTGCGCTCGCTGCGCCTCGCCACCCGACGGCACCGCCTTCCAGCCCGTCTCACCGATCACGATGGCCTTGGATTTGCGCCCCAGCCCGTCGAGATAGGTGCGCACGGCGGCATAGTCCGCCTTGGAGCGCGCGAGGGCGGCATCCATCATCGCCGCCGCGCGGGACGACGCTGCCACCGAGGCCTGCTGCCAGTCCCAGGCACCGGGGTTGTGAACGCTATCGGCCAGCGGGTAGGTGTGCATCGCCACATAGTCGACCTCGTCAAGGACGCTGGCGGGCGCACTCGCCCAAAAAGCCCAGTTGTCGTTGGTAGTCACGGGCTGAGTGATCCGATCGCGCACGCTCTTGATGTAGCGCGCCATGTCGGCAGGCTTGACCGGGTTGAAGGACCAGCTGACCATGGTCTCGTTGCCGACGCTGACGGCAAGCACGGTCGAAGCAAACTCCTTGGCCAGCGCCACACCTCGGTCCATCTCAGCGAGGTTGGCCGCCTCCTGGCCAGACTGGATCCACACCCCCAGTTGGACCTTGATGTCCAGACCGTTGTCACGGATGACTCGCAGCAGCCTCCGAGCCACCTCGTCGGAGCTGTCGAAAGTGCGGATCAGCTTGAGATTGGCCGCGAGCAGCAGATCCAGGTCTTGCTTGACCATGGCATCGGTGATCCTGGACGGATCCCGTACTGCTTCGCGAAACGGTGAGTAGTTGACGGCACCGCGTGTCGAGAATTCCGCACTCAGTGGTCTGGCTTGAACACCGGGTTCGGGCACGGTACCTCCTCCGCCGCATGCGGAGAGGGTGACACCCAACACCACGCATATCAAGACTCGGAGACTGGTGTCGCACAGTTGCAGAAGACCGGCGCGAGCTGCGGCGAAGAACATGTCAGGACCCCCGATCAAAACACGTAGACGGCGCCGGCGCCAAACCAATTGCCCCGCCTCGTGACTCGCGGGTCGACACCCGTGAAAGCGGTATGGGCGGGCATTGACAGCGGGGCCAACCCGATGCGCCCAAACTCCACGGCGCCGGTCATCAAGTAGGTCTGAATGCCGTTGCGCCAGTCCCTGCCCAAGCCCAAGGTCGCAACCGAAGCCGAATTGCTTTGTCCGCGCTCCGAAGGGTTGTCCGTCCGGGCTTTGCCCAGATGCAGCAAGCCGGCGGTGACGGACCAGTCACCTCGACGGTACCGAGCTCCGCCCGACACGTCCGTGGAACGGGCCGCGTAGCCCGGGTTGGTCACGCCGTTGAGCGTTCCACCCCAGTGCACGTTGAACATGTTGTTCCAGAGGTCGAAGCCGCCTGCAGGATCCCGGCCCGTGACCACGGCACTCGCTCCGCTCCAGCGGTTGTGCCGGATGCCCGCCAGGACTTCCCATCTCGTATCAAGCGGATAGCGCGCCATGAGCATGGCAATGCCTTGGCGGGAATCCTTGAGCTTGGCATCATCCGCAGGAAACGGGGTCAGCCCAGTGAACGGGCCGTGTCCCCATGACTGAGGATTGCCGTTCCGGGCATCCTGCAGGATCGCTTCCAGCAGAAGATCCCCCTTGCGGTACTGCGCAAACACCTCGACGAATCGGGGTTTGTGAATGCGAAATCCCTTGCTGCCCCGGTCGTGAGTCACCTCCAGGACCAGATCGCCCTCGAAGATGTCAAACGGGCGGGAGGTGTATCTGAGCGCACGGGTGTTCAGTCCGTACCCGGCCCCACTGGAAGCCCAGGCATCCGCCACGCCCAGGGTGGTGCCAAAGGGGTAGTCGCCCAGAGACCAGGCCCGCGTGGTCCAGGCCCCGACCGCCAGCCGACCCCAGTCTTCATGGGACAGGGCCAGGTTGCGCTCGTACAAGACGCCTGGAATGTCGACCTTGCCATCGCGAAGCCTCTGGCTCAGCAGACCCGAGAGCTTCACGCCCTTACCCAGGTCAAACTTCGCCGACAGCCAGGGCTGGAACAAGGTGACGTGCCCAGTCTGCGTGCCATAAGGGCGTCCTGGGACCAATTCGTCGGCCCACAGCCGCTGGCGGTCTTCGGCGGGGAATCGCTGGCATCCGCTGCGAGTCTGGCAGCGAGAGCACGCTT
>CAISJH010000220.1 GCA_903885585.1 uncultured beta proteobacterium | reverse complement strand
TCCATAAAGGTTTGGCTTTACGTATCTTGTTCTCTCGCCTAAATCACGCGCTAGCTGAAGAGCATTATTTGAAATATCAACGCCTGTCGCATGACAGCCCATTTGGGCAAGTGCGTGGGTAAGCCAGCCTGTACCGCATCCAAAATCAACTACTTTCGCTCCACGAAAGAGGTTGGACGCAGATAATACCCAGCCTAAGTGACGTGTCAGATAGGTTGCATCAAGAGGGTTCGAGAAGGGCTTCCAGCACTGCTCACTCTCTATCTTCATTGATGCAAAGTAACCGTCTGCAGCTGCCAACAACTGCTCTTGGGTAAGTTCGCGAATGAGGTTCTTGACATCAATCATGAGCGGACGCTGGGGCTCTTGACTCTCTTCACCGATTTTCGAGTGGTGTCTTTTTTCGACGGTGAATTGGCAGCCTCAAATGTTGATTCAATTCCTGCCGTGGAAGATGTGGCAGGCAGCGCCGCGGCTTGTTGTTCGGAGGTTGCTCTGGGCATTTGCGTCGGCTCCGGCGGCATCGTCGGCAGCGGGGTCGGCTTGGGTGGAGCCAAGCGCAGGCGGATCACCTCGATCAAGCGAGCTGTCAGTTGCTTCCAGTCTGACCACGGGCGGGACAGGCGAGAGCCCTGGTGCTCGATCGCCTCCAGTATGGAGGGCTGAGCCGCAATCAACGACAGCAGCATGGCCTGCGTGGTCTTGGGCACGCGCGCCCACACACCGAGATCGAACATCTCTCGCTTCAAATCCGCCCGCAGCTCGAATTTCGGGCCGAAGTCATCGCGTGACTCCTCGAACCAGCCTTCAAACGGCGGTTTTCCGTTGGCACCCAGAGGGAACTCCAGCTTGGGCAAATGCGAAAAGCCAGCCAGTTGGGTCTGGGCAGCACCCAGCCGCATCTCGAACCCCGGCATGGGCTGTGCCCCAAATGCGGCGCCTTCGAACACCAGCCACAGATGCTCGTAGTCCGGGTTCACCTTCTCGCGCTTCAGCCGCACGCCGTCATGGCGGAAGACGGGAGGCAGGCCGCGCAGCACGGGTGCCAGGGCGCCCAGTGACTGGCGCCAGAACGTCGGGTCGAAGTCGGTAGGGGCGCCTGGCACCGCTGAAGCGGGAGCACCCAGCACCTCATCCACGGCCGCACAGGCGGCGATCAGCACCTCCCAGGCCTGCTGGCCGATGCCGCGAAACCGCTCCATCTGCGCAGCGTCGCGTGCTGTCAGGGCCTTTGGGACCAGCGGACCGTCCATGCCGTGCGCAATGGCAGATGCCGCAGGAGCTTCCAGCCGGACTCCCGCGCCCGCGGTTTCCAGGCTCGTATGCAGCACCAGTTCGGGCCAGACGGTCCCACCGACTGAGAGCCCCTTGAGCCGCCACGCAACAAATGGAACCTCTGCCGAGGGGTCGGTCTCTTCCACCTCAACGGCGTCCACATCCACGGCTTGCGGATAGCGGCTTTGCAGACGCTGGTAGCGCGCGCGCACCGACTGCAGTTGCTGCTCCAGATCCTTGCCCCGCAGGAAGTGGGTTTCCAGCTCTTCCTGTACTTGATGCAACTGGAGCAAAAGCAGTTCGCCCTCTTCCTGCGACTCCTTCAACTGGGCTTCCCGCTGGGCGGCAGCGGCTTGTGACTCGGCCTGCTGCTGCGCTGCCTGAGCCCGTGCGGCCTGCAGGCTATCGCGCGCTTGATCGCGCTCGGCCGTGCGTACGCTCAGATCTTGTCGCGCCTGGTCTCGCTCCACCGTACGCGCGTTGAGCTCCTGGCGTGTGTTCTCGAGGGCGGCCTGGGACTGATGCGCGGCGGATTGAGCCTGTAGCAAGGCGCCCTGAGATTGATCCAGGGCGCCTTGTGCTTGCTGTAAAGCAGCTTGTAGTTGCTGAGCCGAGGCTTGCGACTGTTGAAGGCTCTCGCGCGCTTGATCTCGCTCGGTGGTGCAATGGGCGAGGTCCTGGCGTGTGTGGTCCAGCTCACTGGTGCGAACGTCCAGTTCCTGGCGAGCTTGGTCGCGTTCGCTGAGGCGCACCCCCAAATCCTGGCGCGCCTGATCGCGCTCGGCCGTGCGTACCCTCAGATCTTGTCGCGCCTGGTGTCGCTCGATCTCGGCTTGAGACGCGGCCGCTTGTGCCGCCTCCGCTGACGCCTGCGCGCTGGCCGTGTCCTGGGCTGCGGAGGCTTCCTTTTCCTTGCCCTGCAGGAAGAGTTGCTCCAGTTCCTCCTGCACCTGGTGCAGTTGCAGCAACAGCAGTTCGCCTTCTTCCTGCGCTTCCTTCAGCTGGGTCTCGCGTTGGGAGGTCAGGGCTTGTGCGTCGGCAAGTTGCCGCGCAGCCTCTGCCCGGGCCTGTTCGCTTTCGGCCGTGCGTGCACTGAGCTCCTGGTGCGCCTGTTCAAGGGCGGCTTTCACGTGCTCAAGGGCGTCTTGCACCTGCGCAATCTGACTTGTAGCCTGTGTGCGTGCCTCTTCGAGCCGCCGGTCTGCCTCCTGCCGTGCCGCCTGCGCAGCCGCCAGGGCTTGGTCCCGCTGCGCCGTAACGATGGCGAGATCTTCTTGCGTTTGTTCCAGCTCGCGCTCAGCCTCCTGGAGGAGGGCCTGCTCTGCGGCTTCCAGCTCAATAGCGCGGGCCTGCCATCTCTGCGCCTGGGCTTGGTGCTCTTCGGCCTCCTGCAGCTTGCGCTGCAAGGCTTCCACGGCGGCCGGTTCAGGCGCGGGCAACTCTTCGCGCAGCATCGGCGCGGGCTGGCCTGGGGCCGCCCAGGTGGCTGCCTCCAGGGCCTCGTACATGTCCCATGCCTGCGGGGCCGCCCACTCAAACAGCCGGGCCCAGAGCAGTTGCTGCTGATCAGCTTCAATGGACTGTGCCGAAGCAGCGCTGTCTCCGACGGGCGCATCCACCCACAATCCCAGGTGGTCTGCCAGCGCTTCCGGGTCCAGCAGGTCAGCGTTGACCAGCACCCAGGCCCCAGGGTTCTGCCCCCGCTGCCGCAGGGCCTGGCGCTGAAGGCTGAGCCAGGAGCCCAGGCGCATGCCTGCAGGCCCCACGCTGCCCCACGGCGCGCGGTACAGCCACACGATGCGCGCATGGCTGTCTGCCAGCGCCGCGCCGCGCGGGCCCAGCAGCGCCTGCGGGGGCACCCACTGCGCCACGCCGGCGCTCGACCAAGCTTGCACCCACGCTGGCGTGGGCTCCGAGGAGGGCAGGCCGCTGATGATCAAGAGCGGCTCGTCGGCTGCAGGAAGTGGGTTGTTCATGGGCCTGTGTCGATGGGGCTTTGCGTCGCTGAAGGGTCAGTTGACCAATTGTGCCCCGCAGCCAGGTGTGAAGACAGGTGCGACCTGCGGGACTTACCCGCTCAAGCCCCCCACACCATCACCCGCAGGCCGTCCTGTACTGCCTCGCGCTGCCAAATGCGTGTGTCCCACGGCACATCGGGCCGGCGGTCAAACAGCACCAGGTGTGCCTGGTCGGCGCCCACCTGCCGGGCGTAGCCCGCGGTCTGCTCCAGGCCCTGGCGCTCCTGCGCCTCGGGCGCCTTTTTCACCAGCTTCAACTCGATGACGACTCGCTGCACCGGGCCGTTGAAGCCCTGTGCTTCGTCCAGGGGCCACTCGATGAAGAGGTCGGTGCGTTTCCAGCCCAGGCCGTACTCGCGTGAGATGCGGCCCCCTCCATTGACGATGCGCTGCAGAAACGCCTGCATCAGCAGTTGCGGCCCGGCCTCGCGGTAGCTGAAGCCCTCGATCCACGCGTCCGAGTGCTCGCGGAAGAACTGCTGGAAGGCTGCCAACAGCTTGGGCATGTCCAGGCGGCGGCTGGGGGTCAGGTACCAGGCCTGCTCGTGCGTGATATGGGTCTGTGTGGTCCAGGTCAACTCGCGCGGTATCACCTCACGGTAGATGCGGTTACTGATGGCGACTTCGGGCCGGGTGCGGATCAGGCCCAAGTCCTCCACGTACTGCTGGTCATCAGTGGGCACGGAGGAGAGTGTGCTATCGCCCTCCAGAAACGCCGTGATGAGCCGGTGCACCCGCGGCTCACGCAGTTTGTCAGTCAGCTGGTCCAGGTGCGTGGCGCGGCTCTGTATCAAGCGCTCGCGCGCGGCCTTGTAGCGCTCCAGCGTGATGGGCACGCTGCGGTCGCGCGCCGTGCGGTCTTTGATGGTGCACTCGTAGCCCAGCGCGTTCACCAGCCAGGGCTGGCCGCGCGTGTCTTCCCACAGCTGCGGCCAGATGGCGGGGTCGAAGACTTGACCCGTTTCGTCCTGATGCTGCATCCACAGCGTCACGCACTCGTCGAGGCTGAGGTTGCCCAGGCGCAGCGACTCGGCCTTGATGTTGAAAGCCGAGCCGCCAGTGATGATCTCGTGGCTGGCGGTGTGGATGCGGTAGTCGCGCACGTCGCGCACGCCGCACAGCACCAGGCTTTGCGGAAAGGCAGCGGGGCGGTCGGCATAGCCGGCGCGGATCTGGCGCAGCAGCGAGATCAGGGTGTCGCCCACCAACGCGTCCACTTCGTCCAGCAGCAGCACGGTAGGGTGCGCAGGGTCCAACTCCGACCAGTGCCTAAGCAGCTGTTGGAGCCGCCCGCCGGCCCCCACGGCATGGCCTGCGTTCCCCAGCCAGGCCTTGAGCCTTGCATCCCCCAGGTGCAGCCTGCAAGCCTCGGCAATGTCCTGACAAACCACCTCCAAGCCCCGCTCCAAGTCGCCCCGCAGCGCCTGAGCCGCCTCGATGTTGACGTACAGCGCGCGGTAGCGGCCTTCAGTGTTCAGCCGCTTCATCAGCGCAATGAGCGAGGTGGTCTTGCCGGTCTGGCGCGGTGCGTGCAGGACGAAGTAGCGCTCTTGATCGATCAGCCGCAACACCTCGTCCACATCCAGCCGCGCCAGCGGGTCCAGCATGTAGTGTTGGTCAGGCTTGCAAGGGCCGGCGGTATTGAAGCTGCGAGACATTGGTTGTGTATTGTCTTCGCACAAGGATATCGGGCAGGGACAGATGGCCTACACGCTGCGTGCGCAAAGCCTTGCCCTGACGCAACTACCCTGCACCCGACATTCCGCGATTGATCAGCAGCGCCAACACTGCCTCCGCAGCCTGCGCAGCTGTCATGGCCCCTGTGTCCATGCTGAGCTCAGCTGACTGCGGCGCCTCATACGGCGCATCGATCCCCGTGAAGTTCTTCAGCTCCCCGCGCCGCGCCTTGGCGTACAGGCCCTTGGGGTCGCGCGCTTCTGCCACCGCCAGCGGCGTGTCCACAAAGACTTCCAGAAACTCACCCTCCGCAAACAGTGCGCGGGCCATGTCGCGTTCGGCGCGGTAGGGGCTGATGAAGGCGGTCAGCACGATCAGGCCTGCGTCCACCATCAGCTTGGCCACCTCGGCGATGCGGCGGATGTTTTCCACCCGGTCCTCGGCCGTGAAGCCCAGGTCCCGGTTCAGACCGTGGCGCACGTTATCGCCGTCCAGCAGGTAAGTGTGGCGGCCCATGGCGTGCAGCCGCGTCTCCAGAAGATTGGCGATCGTGCTCTTGCCCGAGCCCGACAGGCCCGTGAACCACACCACGCAGGGCTTCTGGCCCTTGAGCGCAGCGCGCGCCGCCTTGTCGATGTCGGTGGCGTGGCGGTGGATGTTGTGCGCGCGGCGCAGGGCAAAGTGCAGCATCCCCGCACCGGCCGTGTGGTGGCTCATGCGGTCGATGAGGATGAAGCCCCCGGTGTCGCGGTTGTGGGCGTAGGGGTCAAACGCGATGGCCCGGTCCAGGCTGAGCTTGCACACGGCAATGGCGTTCAATTCCAGCCGGCGCGCGGCCATGTGCTCTTGCGTGTTGACGTTGATCTGGTGGCGGATGTCCGTCACCGTGGCCGATACCGTGTGCGTGCCGATCTTCATCCAGTAAGGCCGCCCGGGCAGCAGGGGCTCGTCGTCCATCCACACCAGCGTGCACTCGAACTGGTCGGCCACCTCCGCGGGTGCTGCGGCGGCCGAGATCATGTCCCCGCGTGAGATGTCGATCTCGTCGGCCAGCAGCAGCGTCACCGCGTCGCCCGCCACGGCGCACTCCAGGTCACCGTCACGCGTGACGATGCGCTTGACCGTGCTCTCCCGCCCAGAGGGCTGTACGCGGATGCGCTCACCCACCGCCACCCGCCCACCGGCGAGCGTGCCGGCAAAGCCGCGAAAGTCCAGGTTCGGTCGGTTCACCCACTGCACGGGAAAGCGCAGCGGCCCGCGCTGCAGGCGCGTGGCGTCCACCGGCACCGTCTCCAGCCAGC
>CAISJH010000219.1 GCA_903885585.1 uncultured beta proteobacterium | reverse complement strand
TAGGTGGCCTCGCTGACGCGCAACGCGGCTTCTGCGCGCTTGCGCTGCGACACGTCGAGCAGGATCCCCGTCCAGGACACCTCACCCGTGGCGGTGTGCCTGGGCACGGCCTTGACCTCGATCCATCGCACCTGTCCTCCGCGCGCGGTGATGCGGTACTCCTGGTGCAGCGCCGTCATGTTGCGGAAGGCCTCGATGTTGGCCTGCCGGTACGGCTCGCGGTCCTGCTCCCACATGCAGGCGGCCAGTGCCATGGGGTCAGCCAGCACCTCCTCCACCGAAATGCCGTACAGCGCGTGGATACCCTGGCTCAGGTAGGTGAAGCGCCACTGCCCGTAGGCGCCGGCCACGATGCGGTAAAGGGCCCCGGGGATGGACGCCGCCAGGTCCGCGAGAAAGGCCGGGTCGGGATCGAACGACGAGAGATCGTTGGCGGTGGGCACCTGCGCCGAGCCACGCGGATCCTGCGCCGCAGACGCGCGCTCAGCATCACGCATGAGCTGGCTCGTCACCGAGCAGGAGTTCAGCTGAAATTGGGTGCCTCGACCCCGCCATCCACACCCAAGACCTTGCCTGTGATCCAGCCCGCGGCTGGCGACAACAGGAAGACCGCAGCAGCCGCAATGTCCTCAGGCTGGCCCAGACGGCCCATGGGCGTGGAGCGCTCCAAGCGGTCGCGGCGCTCTGGGGTGAGGAAGGGAGCCAGCGCATCGGTTTCGATGGTACCGGGCTCGATGGCGTTGATTCTGATGAATGGGGCGTAATCCTGGGCCAGATTGCGCGTCATCTGGTTGAGCGCCGCCTTGGCCGCGCCATAGGCGCTGAAGTGCTTCTGCGCGTAGCGCGCGGCTACCGAACTGATGTTGACCACCGCGCCGCCGCCCGCCTCACGCATGGCCGCAGCCGTCTTCTGAATCAGCAGGTAAGCAGGGGTGACGTTCCAGGCCAGCACGCGGGAAAAGTCTGCGCCACCCATCTTGCGCGGATCGTTCGGCCCAGCGCCACCGGCGTTGTTGACCAGCAGCGATACCGGACCGAGTTCGGCGCAGGTGCGCTCGACCAAAGTGTCCAGCGCGGCTTCGTCCGCCACATCGGTGGGCACCACCAACGCCCGGCGTCCGAGTGCACGAATCTCCGCCGCGACGGCCTCGAGGTCTTCCTTGGTGCGCGCGGCCAACGCTACATCAGCGCCAGCCTGGGCCAGCGCCAGCGCGCAGGCGCGGCCGATGCCCTTGCCCGCACCTGTCACGATGGCCACCTGACCTTCGAGGCGGAATCGATCGGTGAGGGGGGCGGCGGTTTTGGTCATCGAAGGAATCCTGGAGCGGGAGTTGTCAGCTGAATCCAGGCGCGGGTGTCGCCTGCAGCCCGAAGGCGGGTGGGCGGGGAAAGCATCGCGTCAACCTTGACGCAACGCCGCTTCGCGCTCTGCCAGCCCCATCCGGTGCGGCCGCAAGCCACGCAAGATCACCCAGGAGGCCAACAGGCCGAAGGCCACCGCCAGCACGGCGAGGGCATGGCCGATGCGCTTGGGGTCGTGGAAGACACCGTCGGTGATGGCACCGGCCAGAGGGATGCCCATGAAGGCGACGATGTAAATGAGCAGGTAGAGCACCGCCGCCGCCTGGGCACGGTAAGGAACGGGGGTCAGGGCCTGGATGGCGGCCGTGACGGGGCCCAATCCCATGGCCGCACTGAACATCCCCACCCAGACGAACCCCAGGCCGACTGTGGGGTTACCCACGATCTGGCTCAGGGCCGCGGCGGGCAGTGCGACGCAGGTGGCCAGGAACAGCACGCGCAGGTTGCCATCGGTGCGACCGGCAGCCAGCCAGCGCTGCGCCAGCCATCCGCCCACCAAAGTGCCGGGCGTACCCGCCACCAGATAGCCCAGGCCGAGCCACACGCCCGAGGTGGTCGTCGACATGCCATGCGTCCGCTCAAAGGCGGTGGGCACCCAGAAGGCGAGCGCGACGAAAGGCAGCACAAAGAAGGCATAGCCCAGGTAGCACGGCGCGTAGGCCTTCCAGCGCGGGCGCAGGTGGGCGACGAAGGCCTTGAAGCCCGGGCGAGCATCGTCCACCGGCCGAGCCGGCTCGCGCACAAGCAACATGCCCACCAAGGGCACCACGCCCGCCAGGCCCAGGCCCAGCATGACGATGCGCCAGGGCGCCATGGGGGCGTCGCCGAAGGTCAGCAGGTCCGGCGCCCAAGCCGCAAACGCCAGCAGCAGGGCCACCAGGCCGGACGCGACTGCATTACCCAGCGACCCGGCCGCGGCAAACACCGAGAGGGGCTGCGACAGGCGGTTGGAAGGGAAGACATTCGAGATCATCGAGTTTGCCGCCGGCCCCAGCGAGGCTTCGCCCACTGACAGCAGCAACCGCGCCAGGCACAGGGTCCAGAACCCGATGGCTAGGCCGCTGGCCATGGTCATCAGGCTCCAACCGACCAGGCTGATGACAATGAGGTACTTGCGATTGACCTGATCGGCCAACCGGGCCAGAGGCAGCCCCGCTGCGGCGAAGAACACCCCCGTGACCAGGCCGCCGATGAGGCCCATCTGCGTGTCGTTCAGGCCCAGATCGCGCTGCATCGGTGTGATCAGAAGCGTCATCGCGAAACGGTCGACCTGCGCGATCACGTTCACCAGCGTCAAGGCCGTCACCAAGCCCCAGGCCGACCGATGGCCGTAATTGGGGTCACCCACGGCGTGGTCGGCGCCACCGCCGTTGAACAGCGGCGCGCTCACGACGTCACCGCCGCGCGCATCATGGGCAGCAGGTGCGGCCCGTAAGGAGGCAGCATGCCCCACTCACGGCGCGGGTCGTGCGCGCCAGCCTGGTAGACCGAGCGCGTGTGGCTGAACTCCAGAAAGCCCTCGCGCCCGTGGTAGTGACCCATGCCCGAGGCACCCACGCCGCCGAACGGCGCGTCGTGCAGCGCGGCGTGCATCAGCACGTCGTTGACGGCCACGCCGCCCGACAGCGTCTGGTCGAGCACGCGCTGCTGCTCGGCAGCGTCCTGGCCAAAGTAGTACAGCGCCAGCGGCCGGCCATCGGCGTTGATGGCGTCGATCGCCTGGCCCACCTCGTCATACAGGCGCAGCATGACCGCCGGGCCGAAGATCTCGTGCCGGGCGATTTCGCTGTCAGCTGCCGGCTCCACCACGATGGACAGGGGCAGGCGCCGGTTGGCCGCGTCACCAGCGTCAGCGCCGCCGGCCGTTTCCACCCGTGCGCCGCGAGCCTGGGCATCGGCCACATAGCCCTGCACACGGGCGAAGTGGCGCTCGTTGACCACGGGCACCACATCGGGGTTGTCGCGCGTGGTCGGGAACAGGCCGTCGTACGCCTCGCGCAGGGCAGCCACAAAGGTGTCGGCCTGCTCGCGCGCCACCCACACCACGTCGGGCGATACGCACAGCTGCCCGGCGTTCTGCCCCTTCCCCACGGCGATGCGCTCGGCCGCCGCGCGGAGGTCAGCGCTGCGGCCCACCACCACCGGGCTCTTGCCACCGAGCTCCAGCGTCACCGGCACCAGATGCTCGGCGGCGGCCTTCATCACCTGCTTGCCCACCGCAGTGGAGCCCGTGAAGACCAGGTGGTCCCAGGGCTGGGCACTGAAGGCCGCTGCCACCTCCGGCCCGCCCTGCACCACCGCCAACTCGGTAGCATCAAAGGCCTCGGCCACGGCCTGCGCCACCAATGCAGCCGTTCGCGGCACGATCTCGCTGGGCTTGAGCACGGCCCGGTTGCCCGCCGCCAGCACGCTGGCCAGCGGCGCGAACAGGGTGAACAGCGGGGCGTTCCAGGTGCCGATGATGCCCACCACACCCTTGGGTTGGAACTTCACGAAGGCCGTGGCGCCAAACTGGTCGAACGGGGCCACGCTGGCGCGCGGTTGATCGGGCATCCAGGCCTCGAAGTGGTCGCGCGCCGCCTTCAGCGCGCCCAGCGAGCCGAGCACGTCGTTCATCATCGAGAACAGCACCGGCCGGCCACCAAAGTCCGCCTCCATGGCGGCGCACAGACCATCCCAGTGCTTCACCAGCAGGTCGATCACGCGCTGCAGGCGCTGGCGGCGCACGTCAGCGGGCACGGGCAGGGCTGCCTGAAAGACGGCACGCTGGGCTTGCAGCAGCGAGAGGATCTGGGGCGCGGGATCGAGGGCGGTCATGGTGAGGCTCCTGCAGGGAGGCTGGATGCGGGCTGGAAACTGATGCGCACGGTATCGACGGGCCCCAGCCCGCTCGTCGTCCAAAGGGACGATGAAGCCCCTAGGACAAGCCCTGAGAGTATGGGGAGCATGACCACAGCGCCCTCCCCTGTCGTCCTCATCACCGGCGCCAGCCGCGGCATTGGTGCGGCCACCGCCCTGGCCTTCGGCCAGACGGGCTGGCGTGTGGCCGTGGCCGCGCGCACTCACCACGAGGGCCAGGCCCTGCCGCACCAACTGCGCCGCCCTGATGGCCGGCTGCTGGCCGGCAGCCTGAACGCAACGGTGCAAGCACTGAGCGCGGCCGGCGCCACGGCCCTGGCCTGCCCCATGGACTTGCTGGATGTGGCCTCACTGGACGCCACGGTGGACCGTGTGCTTGCACAGTTCGGCCGTGTCGACCTGCTGATCAACAACGCGGTCTACCAGGACCCGGAGATGAACGCCCGTGTGGCGCAGCTGTCAGCTGAAGCACTGCAACGCACCTTTGCCGGCAACGTGGCCGCGCCTGTGCACCTGGTGCAGCGCCTGCTGCCCACCTTCCGCGCGCAAGGCGGCGGCCAGGTGATCAACGTGGCCTCCGGCGCGGGGGCCGCAGACTCGCCGCTTCCGCCTGACGCTGGCGGTTGGAGCTTTGCCTATGGCGCGAGCAAGGCGGCGATGGCCCGCCTTTCAGGCTTCATCAACCTGGAGCATGGCGCCCAAGGGGTCCGCGCCTTTACCGTCAACCCCGGGCTGGTGAGCACGGAGGCCGTGACAGCCACGCTGGGCGATGGCGGGCTGCTGGAGCAGCGCTATGGCGCCATGTCGCCACAGCGCATTGCCCAAGGGCTGCTGTGGTTGGCGACTGCACCCGAAGCTCGAGATCTGTCCCGCGGGCCGGGAATGGTAGACCTGCAGCCGCTCATCCGCTCAAGAAATCTCTGAACGGCCTGTGAGCGGCCCTCGTACGGTCTGATAACGGCCTGAAGGGGTCTGACGGCGGACCCTCAGCCGCGCATGTCGAGCATCAGACCTTCGCGCGCATCGGTGCGGCCAGCAAGCACGTCGCCATAAGCCTGCAACGCCACCTGCGCGCCGGGCCGATGGACGATGCGCACCCAGTCGCCGGTGTTCACCTGCGCGATGAACTGAACCCAGGCCTGCCCCATGCGCCGCTGCAACTCCCCCGGACCCCAG
>CAISJH010000218.1 GCA_903885585.1 uncultured beta proteobacterium | reverse complement strand
TGAGCGTGTGGCGGCGCAGGGGTGATGTAGATGCGTGGAGGTGCTGCTCAGGTGACCGTTGAGCAGCACTTTCCAAGTGTTTGATATTGCTTGATCTTCGGGCTTCTCCTACACTTCCGGGACTGCCAGGCGTGGGCTTGGAAGGGCCCCGGGAGTAGCAGGATGCGGCTTGAAGCGATGGTGCGGCGTGGCTTGGCTCTTGTGGGGTGCTGCGCTCTCCTCATGGCGCTGGGTGTGGCGCACGCTCAGAGGGCGGATCCGCAAAGCCCGGCTGGCAAGTCGTCCCAGCAGGGTTCGTCCAACCCAAAGAAGACTGTCAAGTCTTCGCCGGGCCACGAAGCACAGAAAGCGCGTCCTGCAAGCGCCAGCGCCAGGAAGGACGCCAACCGGTCCGGCAGGGCTGTGTCGCAGCGCTCCGCTGTGAAGCAGGAAACGGCGCCCGCTCGGGTTTCCTTCGGGCAACGGGCGGGCTTGCACGGCACCCCCGATCCGCTGGATCTGCGCTCCAGCGTGGCTTTGGTCGTGGACCAAGACACTCAGCAGGTCTTGTTCAGCAAGAACCCCGATGCGGTCTTGCCCATTGCGTCCATCACCAAGCTGATGACAGCCATGGTGGTGTTGGAGGCGGGACAGTCCCTGGATGAGCGACTGTCGATTTCCCAGGACGACGTGGATACCGAGAAGGGCAGCGGCTCGCGCCTGCGCGTAGGTACCAGCCTGTCTCGCGGCGAGATGCTTCATCTGGCTCTGATGGCCTCGGAGAACCGGGCTGCGAATGCGCTGGGTCGCTACTTTCCGGGGGGCATGCCGTCCTTCGTGGAAGCGATGAACCGCAAGGCCATGGCGCTCGGCATGCGCAGTACGCGTTATGTCGAGCCCACGGGGCTGTCCAGTGCCAACCAATCCAATGCGCACGACTTGTCCTTGCTGGTGATCGCGGCGATGGATCATCAGTTGATCCGGGAGCTGTCCACCTCGGCCGATGCCAGCGTCAACGTTGGCAGCCGCTCCATGCAGTTCCGCAACACGAACGGTCTGATCCGAAACCCCAGTTGGGAGATTGGCCTGCAGAAAACCGGCTACATCTCAGAAGCAGGTCGCTGCGTCGTCATGCAGGCGCAGCTGGCAGGCCGCAAGCTCGTCATGGTGCTGCTGGATTCAGCGGGACGCTATTCCCGCATCGGTGACGCCGAGCGTTTACGCGCCTGGATCAACCAATCTTTGCCAGCAGCACAGGCTTCTCCGGTCACCAGTACCGGCGGCTGAACAGCTGTGTCGATCAGGGCTGCTGGTTCAGCCCTGCTTGAAGCCCAGTGCTGTCGAGATCTCTCGGGCAGTGGCTCTGACCCGCTCCAACCAAGCCTCTTCCAGGCGGTCGGTAGGGGCTGAGATCGACAGGCCTGCAATCAGCTTGCCTTGGTCGTCATAGATGCCGGCAGCCATGCAGCGGACACCCAATTCCAGCTCTTCCTCATCACGCGCATAGCCCAGCGCCCTGACGGCGGCCAGCTCTCGCTCCAGCTTGGCCGGTTCGGTGATGCTGTTGCGGGTGTGGCCGATGAGTCCGGTGCGCGTGATGTAGGCCCGTACGCGCTGCGGGTCGTCGTTCGCCAGGAACAGCTTGCCCACCGAGGTGAGGTGCAAGGGAGCACGTCCCCCAATGGCGCGCACCACTTGCATGCCCGAGCGTTCGCTGAAGGTGCGCTCGATGTACACGATCTCGTCGCCCTGGCGCATGGACAGGTTGACGGGCTGGTGGGTCAGTCTGTGCAGCTCCCGCATAGGTCCCAGGGCCGCCTCGCGCACGTCCAGTCTGGCCTTCACCAGGTTGCCCAGCTCCAAGAGCCGCATGCCCAGCCGGTAGTGACCCGCTTCTGGCCGGTCTACAAGCCGGCCGATGGTCAGGTCATTCAGGATGCGATGGGCGGTGGACGGATGCAGGCCGGTCCGCTCAGCGATTTCCTTCAGGGAGACCGGGTCCTGGTGAGACGCCAGCACGTCCAACAACGCGAAAGTGCGCTCCAGGACCTGTATCGTGGGTGTGTGTGGATCCGCTCTGCTCATGGGCTGTCACGCCTTGGAGCCCTATTTTGCATCGCGAAAGCCTGGTGCGCCAGATCGGCAGCCTCTTGGCCTGAGCGCACCGCGCCTTCCAGGGTGGAGGGGTAGGGGCCTTCGACGTAATCGCCCGCGGCCCACAAGCCAGGCGCCACGGCAGCAGCCGGTCGCTGGGCCGTGGGTTCGCAGCGGAAGGTGGCTCGGCGCTCGGTGAAGACACCGCTGACCTGAAGCGGTGCCGGCCAGGTCCCGGCTGGAAACTGGTGCAGCGCCTGATCAAGCACGGATTGCGCTAGTTGATTTCGGTTGAGGTGCTGCATGTCGTCGGCAGCACTGATCACGAAGGCAAAGCGATCCTGACCCAGTCCCATGGCGCGATGGTCGAAGGCGAACTGCGCCGGCCCCTCAGGTAGAAACACCATCGGCCTGGCCAAGCGTGCGCCGGCGCAGGTCAGGTAAACGGTGGTGATAGCTGAGTGCGTCAACTGAGCGGCCGCCGCCGACCAGGCGGGGTTGCATGCCCGGGTCAGCCTGGCTGCCTCCTGGGCTGGACAGGCCAGGATGACCTGGTCGAAGGCCTCGGTGTCGACCATCCATCCGCTACGGTGGGGCGCCACGTCACGTGCCCGGCATCGCAGCCTGATGTCTGCGCCATGCGTACGCAGCCATGAGAGGCCGGGTTCAGGCAGGAGGTCATCAAGCGGCCGTAAGGGAAGCAGCAGGTCTGCACCGCCGACCTGCTGCATCAGGGCATCTTTGAGCACTCGCAGAAACACGCGCGCACTGGCCGTCTGCGCTGGTGTGTTCAATGCGGCCACGCACAAGGGCTCCACCAGTTCCTGCCGAACTTCCAGCGGCAGCGCCTTGGTCAGCACCTCGACGGTCCAATCTGCCGGGCATTCAAAGCCCCTGGCCGCCCACCCTGCGCTGGCCTTCAGCATTGCGAGCCTGGAACGCCAGTGCCAGTGGCTGTGGCGCAGGACAGCCCAAGCAAAGGACGCCGCTGATGAACGGCAGGTCAGCGCGAGCCCTGTACCGTCCGGGCGTGTGAGGGACAGGGGCAGCCTGCGCAGCAGCCGCGCGGGGTCGGCGCCCACCTGCCGCATGAGTGCAAGTGTCTGCGTATACGCCCCAATCAGGATGTGCTGGCCGTTGTCAAAGTGCTGGCCGTGCTGCTGTACCGTCCTCGCGCGGCCGCCCAGCGAAGGGGCCATCTCGAGCAGGGTCACCAAGTGCCCTCTGTCCAATGCCCGAACAGCCGCAGCCAGCCCAGCCCAGCCGCCGCCGATGATTGCTATGCGCATGGAGGCCCGTGAGATCTCAGCGACCTGACCACTGCGTGCGTGCGGCGATCCAGAGTTTGCGCAGCGGGGTGAGCGATGTCCGCTGATGAAGGACCTGAAAACCGCCCGTCTCGATCTCGCGAAGCAGGCTACGGTAGATATTGGCCATCATCAGGCCCGGTCGCTGGCTGCTGTGGTCTTGCGCGGGTAGCAGGGCCAATGCCTCATCGAACAACTGGTGGGCGCGTTGTGCCTGGTGCTGCATCAGGGCCGTGAAGCGATCGCTATACCCCCACGGGCTTTGCCTGGCCAGCAGTTCGTGCGCCTTGACGCCAAACTGTTGCAGTTCCGAGATGGGCAGGTAGATGCGGCCCCTCCTGGCATCGTCGCCCACGTCGCGGATGATGTTGGTCAATTGCATGGCCAAACCCAGGCGGTGCGCATACTGGACGGTGTCTGGCGATGTACGGCCGAAGATGTTGCAGGCCACCTCTCCCACCACGCCTGCGACCAGATGGCAGTACTTTTGCAGCGCTGGGAAGTCCAGGAAGCGGTTCTGATCCAGGTCGATTCGGCACCCTTCGATCACTGCCTCCAGGTGCTCTTGACGTATGCCGAAGGGATCGGTCAGGGGCATCAGTGCCCGCATGACGGGATGGGTAGGGTTGCCAGCAAAGGACCCAGCTACTTCCTGTTGCCACCAAGCCAGCTTGGTCGCAGCCACGGACAGGTCGACCGCTTCGTCCACCACATCGTCCACCTCCCGGCAGAAGGCGTAGAAGGCGGTGATGGCTGCGCGCCTTTGCGGCGGCAGGAACAGGAAGGCGTAATAGAAGCTGGATCCGCTACGCGCAGCCTTGTCCTGAACGTATTGCTGAGGTGTCACCCTGTGGTCCTGCCCGGTATGCCCATGGCCAATGCTCGCCAGAGCACCGGAGCGGCGTCCCAACCGCTCAGCACGGGTCGGCGGAGAAAGGTCTGGTGATCCATGTTCTCGATTCTCTCCAGAACCCTCAGGCCACCTTGGACCACCAGCCTGAGTTCCAGGCCCATGCGCCCACCCAACTCCAGGGGCAATCTGGCACCGGCCTCCATGGTTTGTCGGGCCCAGTGGCACAGGTCGGCTACCAAGGCTCGCGCGCGGTTCTGGTCAAACCCGGTCTGGAAGGGCGGCCACGGCAGGCCGTGCGTGTTCGCGTCGCACCGCGTCACGTAGATGCGGCCGCGCGTGTTGTCCACACTGATGTCCTGCCAGAAGTTGATGAGTTGCAAGGCGGTGCAGATCTGGTCCGACATCGAAAGCAGCCGGTCATCGCGCACACCTTGAAGGTGCATCAGCAACTTTCCGACGGGGTTGGCCGATCGACTGCAGTAGTCCAGCAAGGCACTGCGGTCCGGGTAGGTGGGGTTGGGAATGTCTTGCTCAAAGGCGTCCAGCAGGTCGAGCAAGGGTTGGGTGGGCCACTGATGCCGAAGGTGCGCTTGGTGCAGTCTGGTGAACACACCTCTCCAGCGGAGATCGGTCTCCTGCGGCTGCCCCTGCAAGGTCAGCACGAGTGCCTGTCTGTACGCCCGCAGGTCTGCCAGACGCGCCTCGGGCCCTTGTGGTCCCTCGTCTGCGATATCGTCGGCAGTCCGAGCGAAGTGATACAGGGCCATCACAGCCTCGCGGATACGCGGTGGGCATAGCCAGGAGGCCACCGGGAAGTTCTCGTAGTGTTCGACGCCCACGAGGTGCATTGTCGCTTGCCGTCTCGCAGGTGGGTGCGTGTGGCAGACGCTTACGTGGCTCGGTTTGCGAAGGTCTACCTGTTGTCGCTCTTGGGGCGAAGCCGACAGGCTAAAATTCCACGTTTTGCACACACCATCCGGCCGCAATCGTGATTGAGGCCGTGTCCACCGGATTTGCGCGGGTGGCGAAATTGGTAGACGCACCAGGTTTAGGTCCTGACGGGGGCGACCCCGTGTCGGTTCGAGTCCGACCCCGCGCACCACCTTCAATCCTTTCCACCAGAACTGAGTCACTCATGACCGTCACCGTCGAAACCCTAGAAAAGCTCGAGCGCCGCATCACCCTGACCCTCTCTGCTGAGGACATCGGTCAGGAAGTTGATGCCCGTCTGAAGCGCCTGTCACGCACGGTCAAGGCTGACGGGTTCCGTCCCGGCAAGGTGCCCATGTCGGTCGTTGCGCAGCGCTACGGCTACTCGGTGCAGTATGAGGTGGTGAATGACCGTGTGGGCAAGGCCTTTGCGGATGCCGCCAGCGAAGCCAAGTTGCGGGTGGCCGGTACGCCCCGAATCTCGCAGCGCGAGGAAGCTGCGCAAGGGCATCTGGCCTTCGATGCCACCTTCGAGGTGTACCCGGAGGTGCGTATCTCCGACCTCTCCGGCGTAGAGGTGGAACGGGTGTCCACGGAGGTCACCGATGCAGCCGTCGATCGCACCATCGAGATCCTTCGCAAGCAGCGTCGCACGTTTGCCCAGCGGCCGGCCGCAGAAGGCGCGGCTGAGACCGACCGCGTCACCATCGACTTCGAGGGCAAGATCGACGGCGAGCCCTTTGCGGGCGGCAAGGCCGAGGCCTTCCAATTCATCATTGGTGAGGGCCAGATGCTCGAGCAGTTCGACCTTGCCGTGCGCGGCATGCGCGTGGGCGAGAGCAAGACCTTCCCGTTGCAGTTCCCGGAGGACTACCAGGGCCAGGACGTGGCGGGCAAGGAAGCCGACTTCCTGGTGACCATGAAGAAGATCGAGGCCGCCAACCTGCCTGACGTGGACGATGCGTTCGCCAAAGCCTTGGGCATCAAGGAAGGGACCGTGGAGGGTCTCCGGGCCGACGTTCGCAAGAACCTCGACCGGGAGGTCAAGTTCCGCCTGATGTCGAAGAACAAGGGCGCTGTCATGGATGCCCTGGTGAAGTCCGCTGAACTGGACGTGCCAAAAGCCCTGGTCGAGAGCGAGACCGAGCGCATGGTGGAGTCCGCACGTGCCGACCTCAAGCAGCGCGGCATCAAGGATGCCGATACTGCACCGATCCCCGCTGAGATCTTCCAGCCTCAGGCCGAGCGACGCGTGCGCCTGGGTCTGGTGGTGGCGGAGTTGGTGCGTGCCAGCAACCTGCAGGCCAAGCCTGACCAGCTTCAGAAGCACATCGAGGATCTCAGCCAGAGCTACGAGCGTCCGGCTGAAGTGGTGCGCTACTACCTCAGCGATCGCCAGCGCATGGCTGAAGTCGAGGCGGTGGTTATCGAGAACAACGTGACCGAACATGTGCTTGGCCAGGTCAAAGTCTTGGACAAGGTGGTACCGTTCGACGAATTGATGGCAGCCGCTTGAAGGGACGATCGAACATGAGCGCATTGGAGACCACCGGGCTGGGCATGGTGCCCATCGTGATCGAGCAGTCGGGGCGGGGTGAACGCGCCTACGACATCTACAGCCGGCTGCTGCGCGAGAGGATCGTCTTCCTGGTCGGACCAGTCAACGATCAGAGCGCCAACCTGGTGGTTGCCCAGATGCTTTTCCTGGAGAGCGAGAACCCGGACAAGGACATCTTTCTGTACATCAACTCGCCCGGTGGCAGTGTGAGTGCCGGGCTGTCGATCTACGACACCATGCAGTTCATCAAGCCCGATGTGTCCACACTGTGCCTGGGTATGGCCGCCAGCATGGGCTCGTTCCTGCTGATGGCTGGCGCCAAGGGAAAGCGCGCCGCGTTGCCCAATTCCAAGGTGATGATCCACCAGCCTTCTGGCGGTGCTCAAGGGCAGGCCACGGACATAGAGATCCACGCCCGTGAGATTCTCAAGACCCGTGAGCAACTCAACCGCATCTATGCGGAGCGGACAGGGCAGACCCTGGAGCGGATCACGGCCGACATGGAGCGCGATCTGTTCATGTCGCCCACCGAGGCCAAGGAATATGGCCTGATCGATCAGGTCCTCGAGCGTCGCCCAGGTTAAGCCGGGCAAAAGTAAGTCTTTTCTGCGCGCCAGCCCGCCCTAGGCGGGTCCATGATGGTCGATGAACTATCATCGACTGAAGATCAACCCTCCATCTGAGCACGCAGTTACCCATGGCCGAAAAAAAGGGCGCCTCGAGCGAAAAGGTTCTTTACTGCTCCTTTTGCGGTAAGAGCCAGCACGAGGTCAAGAAACTCATTGCGGGACCATCGGTCTTCATCTGTGATGAGTGCATCGAGCTGTGCAACGACATCATCCGGGATGAAGCGCCTGGTGAGGCGGCGGCCACCAAGCAGGGTCGCTCTGACCTCCCAATTCCTAGCGAGATCAAGGCCAGCCTCGATCAGTACGTGATCGGTCAGGAGGCGGCCAAGCGCACGCTGTCCGTGGCGGTCTACAACCACTACAAGCGCCTCAAGCATCTGGGTGCGTCCAAGGACGAAGTCGAACTCACCAAGAGCAACATCCTCTTGATCGGGCCCACGGGGTCCGGCAAGACCTTGCTGGCGCAAACCTTGGCCCGCTTGCTGAACGTGCCCTTCGTGATCGCGGACGCCACCACGCTGACCGAGGCGGGCTACGTGGGTGAAGATGTCGAGAACATCATCCAGAAGCTGCTTCAGAACTGCAGCTATGACGTCGAGCGCGCTCAGCGCGGCATTGTCTACATCGACGAAATCGACAAGATCAGCCGCAAGGCCGACAACCCCAGCATCACGCGCGATGTGTCAGGCGAGGGTGTTCAGCAGGCGCTGCTGAAGCTGGTCGAGGGCACCATGGCCAGTGTGCCACCTCAGGGTGGCCGCAAGCATCCGAACCAGGACTTCCTGCAGATCGACACGACCAACATCCTGTTCATTTGTGGCGGGGCGTTCGACGGTCTTGAGAAGGTCATTCAGAACCGCACGGAGCGTTCGGGCATCGGTTTTGCGGCTACGGTCCACAGCAAGAGCGAGAAGCGGGTGTCGGATACATTCCGCGTGGTCGAGCCCGAAGACATCATCAAGTTCGGTCTCATCCCCGAGCTGGTGGGTCGCCTGCCCGTGGTGGCGACCCTGGGTGAGTTGACCGAAGAGGCCCTGGTGCAGATCCTCGTGGAGCCCAAGAACGCGCTCATCAAGCAGTACCAGAAGCTCTTCAGCATGGATGGCGTGGAACTCGAGGTGCGGCCGTCAGCGCTGTCTGCCATCGCACGCAAGGCCATGGCGCGCAAGACGGGTGCCCGTGGTCTGCGCTCCATCGTCGAACATTCCTTGATTGACACCATGTACGACCTTCCCCATCTCGACGGTGTGGCCAAGGTGGTGGTGGATGATCACACCATCGAGGAGGGGGGCAAGCCCCTTCTGGTGTATCGAGAGCAAGCCAAAGCGAGCGCTTGACCCGCCTGTGCGGGTCGCCACTGGCGGCATGCGCCCTTGCATTCACATGCGCGGGCCTCATGTCTGCTGGAGAAAGTGAGGATTCTCATGTCAGGTCATCCTGTTCTTCCCTCTGAACCGATCACGTTGCCGCTGCTTCCGCTGCGCGACGTGGTGGTGTTTCCGCACATGGTGATTCCCCTGTTTGTGGGGAGGCCGAAGTCCATCAAGGCGCTGGAGGCCGCCATGGAGGCGGGCCGGCAGATCATGCTGGTGGCCCAGAAGGCAGCAGGCAAGGACGAGCCCAAGCCGGAGGACATGTTCGAAGTGGGCTGCATATCCAGCATCCTGCAGATGCTCAAGCTCCCGGATGGCACGGTGAAGGTGCTGGTGGAGGGGGTGCAACGGGCCACCACCCAAGCCATCCGTGATGAAGGCGAGCACTTCGTGGGCGACGTGACCCCGGTGGCACCTCCAGGCGAGGGCAGCCCCGAGATCGAGGCACTGCGCCGTGCGGTGACCCAGCAGTTTGACCAGTACGTCAAGCTCAACAAGAAGATCCCGCCCGAGATCCTGACCTCGATCGCAGGAATCGACGATCCGGGTCGCTTGGCCGACACCATTGCTGCGCATCTGCCTTTGAAGCTGGATGCCAAACAGTCTGTGCTGGATCTCTTCCCGGTGGCGCGGCGGCTGGAAAAGTTGCTGGAGCTTCTGGAGCACGAAGTCGACATCCTGCAGGTCGAGAAGCGCATCCGCGGGCGTGTCAAGCGCCAGATGGAGAAGAGCCAGCGCGAGTACTACCTCAATGAACAGGTCAAGGCCATCCAAAAGGAGTTGGGTGACGGCGAGGAAGGCGCAGACCTCGAGGAGCTTGACAAGAAGATCAAGGCCGCGCGCATGCCCAAGGATGCTCGCAAGAAGGCCGAGGCCGAGTTCAAGAAACTCAAGCTGATGTCGCCGATGTCGGCTGAAGCCACGGTGGTGCGCAACTACATCGATGTGCTTGTCAACTTGCCTTGGGTGAAAAAGACCAAGATCAAGCACGACCTAGGCAATGCCGAGACGGTACTGAACGAGGATCACTTCGGCCTGGAGAAGGTCAAGGACCGTATCCTCGAATACCTTGCGGTGCAGCAGCGTGTGGACAAGGTCAAGGCGCCGATCCTGTGTCTGGTCGGCCCCCCCGGTGTGGGCAAGACCTCTCTGGGGCAGAGCGTTGCTCGGGCGACCGGGCGCAAGTTCGTGCGCATGGCCTTGGGTGGCATGCGTGACGAGGCCGAGATCCGTGGTCACCGGCGCACTTACATCGGCTCGATGCCGGGTAAGGTGCTGCAGAGCCTGACGAAGGTGGGTACGCGCAACCCTCTGTTCCTGCTGGACGAGATTGACAAGCTGGGGATGGACTTCCGTGGCGATCCGTCGTCTGCCCTGCTGGAAGTTCTCGACCCTGAGCAGAACCACACCTTCAGCGACCACTACGTCGAGGTCGACTTCGACCTGTCGGACGTGATGTTCGTGGCCACGTCGAACTCGATGAATATCCCTCCGGCCCTCCTGGACCGGATGGAAGTGATCCGTCTGGCCGGCTACACCGAAGACGAGAAGGTCAACATCGCCCAGCGTTATCTGTTGCCCAAGCAGCAGAAGAACAACGGCGTGCGCGACGAGGAGATGGAGGTCACGGAGGCCGCCCTGCGCGGTATCGTTCGCTACTACACGCGTGAGGCGGGCGTGCGTTCGCTCGAGCGTGAGATCTCCAAGATCTGCCGCAAGGTAGTCAAAGGCGTCCAGCTCAAGAAGTACCAGGATAAGGTGGTGGTTGAAGAGGCCAACCTGAACGAGTTTTTGGGCGTTCGCAAGTTCGACTTCGGCCGCACCGAGAAGACCAACCAGGTGGGTCAGGTGGTCGGCCTGGCCTGGACCGAGGTGGGCGGCGATCTGCTGACCATCGAGGCGGCCGTGATGCCCGGCAAGGGCAACATCATCCGCACCGGCTCGCTTGGCGACGTGATGAAGGAGTCTGTCGAGGCTGCCCGCTCAGTGGTCAGGTCCAGAGCGCGGCGCCTCGGGCTGAAGGACGACCTCTTCGAGAAGCGCGACATCCACATTCACGTGCCTGACGGTGCGACCCCGAAGGACGGTCCGAGTGCGGGCATTGCGATGACCACTGCCTTCGTTTCAGCGCTGTCCGGCATTCCGGTCAGGGCCGACGTGGCCATGACGGGTGAAATCACGCTCAGGGGTGAGGTCACGGCCATTGGCGGGTTGAAGGAGAAGCTGCTTGCTGCCTTGCGTGGCGGTGTGAAGACCGTCTTGATTCCTGAAGAGAACGTCAAGGACCTGCAAGACATCCCCGAGAACGCCAAGAACCACCTGGAGATCGTCCCGGTGAGGTGGATCGACCAGGTGCTTGCCGTTGCCCTGGAGTCTGTCCCTCAGGCCTTGCCCGACGAGGACGTTACCGCCAAGAGCGAGCCTGTGGCGGCTGCGGCTGCAGCGGTGGCGGAGTCCTCGGCAGGCGATGGGCTGCCTCATTGAAAAAAGTTCTTGCGGCAGGGATTTCTCTGCATATAATGTGAGGCTTACGCGGGAATAGCTCAGTTGGTAGAGCGCAACCTTGCCAAGGTTGAGGTCGCGAGTTCGAGCCTCGTTTCCCGCTCCAATTTATCGGGGTAGCCCGATCCTAAAAGGGAAGCACCAGCTTCCCTTTTTTGGTTCAGCATAGCCAAGGCGCGGTAGCAAAGCGGTTATGCAACGGATTGCAAATCCGTCTAGCCCGGTTCGACTCCGGGCCGCGCCTCCAACAATCTTGCGTCATGCAGGTTCTCAGAAAAGCCCGGTTCGCCGGGCTTTTTTGTCTCTGGGTGCGGTGAATCGCAGACTGGGCAAGAATCGGTTCGCGGGTTTGGCGTATCTCGCAAGCCGTGCAATGACGCGAAGGAGTCATCGATGACCGAAGACGATGCGCGCTGCTGTGGCAGCGGAACTTGCATCATCGATGCTGAGGGCCGCTGCTGGTGTGGTCAGCAGTGGGATGGGGAAAAGATGGTGTCACCATCTCTGCAGGACGCTGGCGGCTGTGGCCAGTCAACTGAACACCCATCCGCTTCTGAAGCGGGCTGAAGGCAGACTTGCTGTACTCAGGGTGGCGCCCTCAGTCAAAGCGGAAGGCTGAGAGCGTGGTCTCCATCACGCGCTGGCTGTAGACCCGGCGCCCCAGCCCAGACGACGCGGCACCTGCGGAGACCATCAGTGGAAGCAGGTGTTCCTCGGCGTGCAGCGGGTGGCACAAGCGTGCCCGAGGGGCCTGGTCCCACCGAGCAAGCTTGTGCGTTCGCTGCGGAGGTTCTGCCTCGCAGGTCTGGGTGAGCCAGGCGTCGAACTCATCGGACACCGGGCCAAAGCGCGCATCACCGTAGGCGCGCATGTTGTGGAAGCTCATGCCGCTGCCCACGATGAGCACGCCTTCGTCCCGCAGCGGCTCCAGCGCGCGGCCTGCTTCCAGGTGGGCCGCAGGGTCCAGGTCGTCGCGCAGCGAGAGCTGCACCACGGGGATTTCAGCCTCGGGGAACATCAGCAGCATGGGGATGAACATGCCGTGGCCAAAGCCTCGCGCAGAGTCTGAATGACATACCAGCCCAGCCTTGCCAAGCAGTGACTGAACTCGAGCGGCCAGTGCCGGATCACCCGGGGCCGGGTAGCGCAGCTCGTAGGTGTGCTTGGGAAACCCGTGGTAGTCGAACAGGAGGTCAGGGGCCTCTGCCGTGGTGACGGAAAGCTCTGTGGTCTGCCAGTGAGCCTACACCATCAGGATCGCTCGGGGCCGCTGCGGCAGCGTGGTGGCAATGCCGCGCAGGAAGGTCTCCATCCCGTCCCAGATGCCCGGTGGGTTCCACTCCATGAAGAAACAAGGTCCTCCGCCGTGGGGGATGAAGAAGGTTGGCATGCGCGGTTCGCCGGCTTTTGGTTCGGCTTGGGCGAGCGCGTCGTTGCGTGGAGTGGTGGCTGCGGGCATGTTGGTGTTTGCGTTGTCGTGGAACCTGGTCGCGTCAGATGCGCGGCCAAGGATTGGCAAGATGATGGTGCCGGTGCATCCGCCAAGCCGCTCGCTCTGCGGGGCTTCGGTGGCTCTCCTTGCCGGAGAGTCCGGCCCCCCAGGGGACTGTAGGGGCTCTTCGCGGGCCATGAGGTACGGCGCGCCTGAACACTGTGTTCACCTTGATGAACCTCGGGGACGATAATGCCGACGTGGGCCCGGGTGGCGAAATCGGTAGACGCAGCGGACTTAAAATCCGCGGCCCTTCGCAGGGCATACGGGTTCGATTCCCGTCCCGGGCACCAGGCCTGCCGGCGTCTCGCCGAGCCTAAAATACGTGGTTTACGTACACGTCAATTCCCGAGGAGCAAGGCGACATGAAGGTGCTGGTCCCCGTCAAGCGGGTGGTCGATTACAACGTCAAGGTGCGCGTCAAGAGTGACGGCTCGGGCGTGGACATCGCCAACGTCAAGATGAGCATGAACCCCTTTGACGAGATCGCGGTCGAGGAGGCCGTGCGGTTGAAGGAAAAGGGTTCCGCTACCGAGGTGATCGCCGTGTCCTGCGGCGTGACCCAGTGCCAGGAGACGCTGCGTACGGCCATGGCCATTGGCGCCGATCGGGCCATCCTGGTGGAGTGCGCTGATGAGTTGCAACCGCTCGCAGTGGCCAAACTCCTCAAGGCGCTGGTCGACAAGGAGCAGCCCGGGCTGGTGATTCTGGGCAAGCAGGCCATTGACGACGATTGCAACCAGACCGGGCAGATGCTGGCTGCTTTGGCGGGCCTGCCCCAGGCCACCTTCGCCAGCAAGGTAGAGGTAGTGGACGGCAAGGCCCGCGTGACGCGCGAAGTGGATGGCGGTCTGGAGACCGTGGCCTTGACGATGCCCGCCGTGATCACCACGGATCTGCGTTTGAACGAGCCTCGTTACGTGACGCTGCCCAACATCATGAAGGCCAAGAAAAAGCCTCTGGATGTGGTCAAGCCGGCGGACCTGGGTGTGGACGTGGCACCCCGCATCAAGACCCTGAAGGTGTCTGAGCCTCCCAAGCGCGGCGCAGGTGTCAAGGTGGCTGATGTGCCAGCGCTGGTCGAGAAACTCAAGAACGAAGCGAAGGTGATCTGATGAGCGCCCTTGTCATTGCCGAACACGACAACGTGTCCATCAAGGCGGCCACGCTGAACACCGTGACTGCCGCCGCCCTGTGCGGTGGTGAAGTTCATGTGCTGGTGGCCGGGGCTGGTGCTGCCGCCGCAGCCCAGGCCGCTGCCGCCATTGCGGGCGTGACCAAGGTACTGCACGCCGACGGGCCGTCCCTCGCGCACGGTCTGGCGGAAGGTCTGGCTGCACAGGTGCTGGCCTTGGCCGGTGGATATACGCACATCCTCTTCCCCGCTACTGCCAGCGGCAAGAACACGGCCCCGCGTGTGGCGGCCTTGCTGGATGTGGCGCAGATCAGCGATGCCACCAAAGTGCTGTCTGCTGATACCTTTGAGCGACCGATCTATGCTGGAAATGCCATCGCCACGGTGCAGAGCCTGGACCCGGTGAAGGTCATCACGGTGCGTACCACCGGCTTCGATGCCGC
This sequence comes from uncultured beta proteobacterium, assembly GCA_903885585.1. GTDB lineage: Bacteria > Pseudomonadota > Gammaproteobacteria > Burkholderiales > Burkholderiaceae_C > Rubrivivax. The sequence continues at coordinate 7,361 of CAISJH010000218.1, read as the reverse complement.
TGCCGCTGCAGGCGGCGCGGCTGCCATCGAGTCGGTGTCGGCAGTAGCCGATCCTGGCGTTTCGGTGTTCATGGGCTCCGAGATCGCCAAGCTCGACCGACCGGAACTGACATCGGCCAAGATCATCGTCTCGGGTGGTCGTGCCCTGGGCAGCAGCGAGCGCTTTGGTGAAGTGCTGACGCCATTGGCCGACAAGCTTGGCGCAGCGCTGGGCGCCAGCCGCGCTGCCGTGGACGCGGGCTACGCGCCCAACGACTGGCAGGTGGGACAGACGGGCAAGATCGTTGCACCTCAGCTCTACGTGGCTTGCGGTATCAGCGGCGCCATCCAGCATTTGGCGGGCATGAAGGACAGCAAGGTCATCGTGGCCATCAACAAGGACCCCGAAGCGCCCATCTTCAGTGTGGCTGACTATGGCTTGGAGGCTGACCTCTTCACGGCAGTGCCTGAACTGGTGGCCAGCATCTGAGACCATGAACCCCAACGAGGGCGCCCCTGTGGCGCCCTTGTCATATCCGGAGCTTGAACATGACTTATCGCGCCCCCGTCAAGGACATGCTGTTCGTGATGCAGGAGTTGGCCGGCATCGAGGCTGTGGCCGCACTTCCAGCCTACGAAGACGCAGGACTGGAGACAGCTGCGGCTGTGCTGGAAGAGTGTGCGCGCTTCAGCGAGGAGGTGGTGGCCCCCCTGAACTGGGAAGGAGACCGCGTGCCTTCATCGTTCCATGATGGCGAGGTGAGAACGACACCGGGCTTCAAGGAGGCGTTTGGCCAGTTTGCCGCTGGCGGCTGGCAGGGCCTGCAGCACCCCGTCGAGTTTGGCGGGCAGGCCTTGCCCAAGCTGATCCACGCCGCGTGCAACGAGATGGTGCAAAGCGCCAACATGAGCTTCGCGTTGTGTCCACTGCTGACCGACGGCGCGATCGAGGCCTTGTTGACGGCGGGCAGCCCCGAGCAGCAGGCCACCTACATCCCGCCCATGATCGAAGGCCGATGGACGGGCACCATGAACCTGACCGAGCCCCAGGCCGGCAGCGACCTGTCCATGGTGCGCACCCGCGCGGAACCCCAGCCAGACGGCACCTACCGGATCTTTGGCACCAAGATCTACATCACCTACGGTGAGCACGACATGGCGGACAACATCGTCCACCTGGTGTTGGCGAGGGTGACGGGCGCACCGGAGGGGGTGAAGGGCATCTCGCTGTTGATCTGCCCCAAGGTGCTGTCCGATGGCTCGCGCAACGACGTGCGCTGCGTCAGCATCGAGCACAAGCTCGGCATCAAGGCCAGCCCAACGGCAGTGCTGCAGTACGGTGACGCCGGCGGAGCGGTAGGCTATCTCATAGGCCAGGAGAACCGCGGTCTCGAGTACATGTTCGTGATGATGAACGCGGCCCGTTTCGGGGTGGGCGTGCAAGGCATCGCCTTGGCCGAACGTGCCTACCAGAAGGCGGTGCAGTACGCGCGGGACCGCGTCCAGAGTCGTCCTGTAGATGGCTCCATGGCCACGGCCGCGCCCATCATCCACCACCCCGATGTCAAGCGCATGCTGATGACCATGCGCGCTCACACCGAGGCCTGCCGCGCAATGGCTTTGGTGGCGGCATCGGCCTTCGACGCCGCACACGCTCATCCGGAGGCGGAGGTGCGCAAGGACAACCAAGCCTTCTACGAGTTTCTGGTGCCGCTGGTGAAGGGGCTCTCCACCGAGATGAGTCTGGACGTGGCCAGTCTGGGCGTACAGGTGCACGGTGGCATGGGCTTCATCGAGGAGACCGGCGCAGCCCAGTACCTGCGCGATGCCAAGATATTGACGATTTACGAGGGCACCACGGCCATCCAGGCCAACGATCTGGTGGGCCGGAAGACGGCCCGGGATGGCGGTGCCATGGCGCGCGCTATCGCGCAACGTGTCGAGGCCACCGAGGCGCAGCTTGCCGCTCGGCCGAGCGCAGCTGGAAGGGCCATGGCGCAGCGCTTGGCCGCGGCACGCCAGGCCTTCCTGGATGCGGTGGGCTTTGTGGTGGAGCGCAGCCGTTCTGAGCCCAACGCTGTGTTTGCGGGCAGTGTGCCGTACCTCATGTTGGCCGGCACCATGGTCGCCGGGTGGCAGATGGCACGCGCGCTCGTGGCCGCGGAGGACCGCTTGGCTGAAGGTGGCGATGCCGTCTTCCTCAGGGCCAAGATCACCACCTGCCGCTTCTATGCCGACCATCTGCTGCCACGAACGGCGGCCTGGCGAGACGGCATCGTGGAGGGCTCGGAGGCAGTGAACGAGATGGCGCTCGAGGCTTTCTGACCGCAGGGGCTGGAGCGAAGGAGCCAAAGACTTCTCGCAACTCGCGCCCTCCACTTGGAAAGACAAAAGGCCCCATGTCGGGGCCTTTTGCTTGAAGAGCCGAGATGTTGGCCAGCGAAGGCCGTCAATCCCGCTCAACCGCCCGCAACAGGGCGGAGAGCTTGGCTCAGCGGATGGAGGTGAAACGGGCCTCCGGCCGATCGTCTGAGCGGTGGAGAGTAGTCACACCGGCCTTCATGGCCCAAGGGCGCATCTGGTGGTGCAGCGGGATGGTCAGAACCTCATCGCGCGTGCGTACCAGCGCTTCACGGATCATGCCATTGCGCTTGGCGGTGTCCGTCTCCGTCTTCATCGCGTCCACCAGACGATCCACCGTGGCATCGTTGATCTTGCTGAAGTTGAAGTTGCCGTCAGCTCCCGTGGTGCGGGTGCGAATGAGCGACTGCAGGCTGTACTGCGCGTCGTAGGTGGCAACGCCCCAACCCAACAGGTACACGGATGAGTCGAAGTTCTGAACCTTCTGGATGAAGGTGGCCATGTTCTCTGCCGCCAAAGTGGCCTTGACCCCCACGCGAGCCCACATGGCCACCACGGCCTGGCAGATCTCCTCGTCGTTGACGTACCGGTTGTTCGGGCAGTTCAGGCGCACCTCGAACCCGCTGGGATAACCAGCGTCGGCCAACAGCTTCTTAGCGCCCTCGACATCGGTCTTGGTGGGGGTGTCGAGGTCAGCGGTGTGGCCGTTGACCCCGGGGGCCACCATCAGGCCTGCAGGGATGGACAGGCCGCGCATGATGTTGCGCTTGATGGCCTCCCGGTCGATGGCCATCGACAGCGCCTGGCGTACCCGCTTATCGGCAAACGGGTTCTTGCCCTTCACGTTGCTGTGCTTGAGCTCGGGGCTGCCGAGGTCGGGTGCCAGATAGATGGTGCGGACCTCAGGGCCGTCCACCACTTTGAGCTTGCTGTCCTGGCGCAGGCGTGCGATGTCTTGCGTGGGCAGGTCGGTGAGCATGTCCACATCACCGGATAGCAGGGCGGCCACGCGGGTGGGGTCGCTCTTGATCGGGGTGTAGATCACTTCCTTGACGTTTCCGCCGTGCTTGTCCCACCAATCGGCGTTTTGCGTCATGGTGATGCGCTGCTCCGGGGTCCAGCCCGTGATGCGGTACGGCCCCGTTCCCATCACGTTGCGTGAGGCGAAGTTCTCGTCCTTGTTCTTGTAGTCCTGCGTATTGGTGGTCTTGTTCTTGTCCGCCCAGGCCTTGCTCATGATGCGGAAATCGATGATGTTGCGCAGCAGCAGGGGGTTGGGCGCCGACATGATGAAGTCGACGGTGTGGTCGTCGATCTTCTTGACCTCGTTGATACCGGTCACGTAAATGCCCATCGTGCCTTGGGGCTGCCGAATGCGGCCGAAGGAAAAGACCACGTCGTCCGCAGTGAACGGCGTGCCGTCGTGGAACTTGACCCCCTTGCGCAATTCGAAACGCACCTGGGTGGGTGAAACGAAAGTCCACTTGGTAGCCAGCGCGGGTTCGACCTGGTACTTGTCGTTGTACCGGGTCAACCCCTCGTACGCGTGCATCAGGATGGCATTGGTGGTGGCGTGGTTCTGCGAGTGCGGGTCCAGTGTCAGGATGTCGTTCTGCGCGGCCCAGCGCAGTGTCTGGGCTTGGGCTGGTGCGGCCAGCGCGGCGGCCACCGAGGCGGCAACCAACATCAACTTGAACTTCTTCATGCGGAGGCTCCAAGAGCAAATGACGAAACCGCAATGCTAGTGCCTGCGACGCGGTTGGGAAGCCGGGAAACCCCGACCGCTCAAGGGGGTGAGGCTGACGTTAGCGGGGTGGGCCCTTGGCGTCTTCCATCCGCGCCAGCGGGGCGTCGCATCCGGTCCCAGCGGCGATCCACCGCCTGGCCAGCCGCTGGACCAGGCCATGCGGCAGCCAGCGTACGTGTTTCTCTGGGGAAGCGATCAGCCCGCAGCGATAGGCCTGTTCTGCGGAAGACCACAGCAGTGCACGACACGGACCGCGGATCTGCCAGGTGACGGCCATGCCCAAAGGGCAGGGCTGCCACAGGCAGCAAAGTCCGCAACCGTTGCAGGCCTGCCCTTCACCGGGATGCGCCGGTGCCTGAGGATGAACCATGATGACCTTGCGAGCGGCGGACCGGCTCGTCCGGTGGCTGGGAGACCTGGGAGGCTCGGGGTGCATGGGGCCGGCTTGAAGGGTGCAAGGCTTGAGGTGGATACGGGGCGTTGTCGAGGGGTCCTGTCGCCCGTGTCAGGAAAGTGAGGGTATCTCGAGGTTCCAATGCTGCTCGAAGACGGGGCCGAGCAGGGGCGATGCTACAGTGCCGGCCTGACGAATACAGGTCCTTCCCGTCCCCTTGCTGAACGAGACGACAGCAAGGCGGGTCGCGATCCGCCAACCGGTGAAGCCGGGGCCGCGGAAGGTTTTTGAACCCATCAGAGCACTGGATACCGGTGCGAAAGGTGAGCGAGAGATGATGCAGCAGTACAGGTCCAACTCGTATCTGTTTGGCGGCAACGCGCCGTATGTGGAAGAGTTGTACGAGGCCTACCTCGACAATCCGGGCAGTGTCCCTGACAACTGGCGGGTGTACTTCGACAACCTGCAGCATGTGCCGGCAGTGGACGGCACCGACATCCGAGATGTGGCGCATGCGCCGGTCATCGAATCTTTCGCGCAGCGCGCCAAGTCCAACGCTTTTGCACTAAAGGCCAGCAGCGCTGACCTGGCGGTGTCGCAAAAGCAGGTGCATGTCCAGAGCCTGATCGCGGCCTACCGCTTCCTCGGCTCCCGTTGGGCCGACTTGGACCCGCTCAAGCGCACTGAGCGTCCGAAGATTCCCGAGCTCGAGCCGTCTTTCTATGGCCTGAGCGAGTCCGACCTGGACATTACGTTTTCAGCTGCCAATACCTATTTCAGCAAGTCTGAGAACCTGACGCTGCGCGAGATCGTGCAGGCGCTGCGCGACACCTACTGCGGCACCCTCGGCGTGGAGTTCATGCACATCACCGAGCCGACCGAAAAGCGCTGGTGGCAGGAACGCCTTGAGAGCAGCCGCAGCAAGCCCGTGCTGACTGCTGACCAGAAGAGGCACGTGCTGGACCGCCTGACGGCTGCCGAGGGCCTGGAGCGCTATCTGCACACCAAGTACGTGGGGCAGAAGCGCTTCTCTTTGGAGGGCAGCGAAAGCTTCATTGCCGCCATGGACGAGTTGATCCAGCAGGCCGGCGCCAAGGGCGTGCAGGAGATTGTGATCGGCATGGCCCACCGAGGGCGCTTGAATGTGTTGGTCAACACCCTGGGCAAGATGCCCAAGGACCTGTTTGCAGAGTTTGACCACACTGCGCCAGAAGAGCTTCCGGCCGGCGACGTCAAGTACCACCAGGGCTTCAGTTCCGACGTGACCACGTCCGGCGGCCCGGTACACCTGAGCCTGGCCTTCAACCCTTCTCACCTGGAAATCGTCAACCCCGTGGTCGAGGGCTCCGTGCGCGCCCGCATGGACCGCCGTGGCGACCACCGGGGTGACCAGGTGCTTCCCGTGCTGGTGCACGGCGACGCTGCCTTTGCAGGGCAGGGCGTCAACCAGGAGACCCTGGCGCTGGCCCAGACCCGTGGCTACACCACCGGCGGCACGGTGCACCTGATCATCAACAACCAGATCGGCTTCACCACTTCAGACCCGAGAGACCTGCGCTCCACGCTGTACTGCACCGACATCGTCAAGGGCGTGGAGGCACCTGTGCTCCACGTCAACGGCGACGACCCGGAGGCCGTGGTGCTGGCGGTGCGCTGGGCGCTGGAATACCGCATGGAGTTCCGCAAGGACGTGGTGCTGGACATCATCTGTTTCCGCAAGCTGGGCCACAACGAGCAGGACACGCCGTCGCTGACCCAGCCGCTGATGTACAAGAAGATTGCGCAGCACCCAGGTACGCGCAAGCTGTATGCCGACAAGCTGTCAGCCCAGGGCCTGGGTGCCACACTGGGTGAGGACATGGTCAAGGGCTATCGCTCCGCCCTGGATGAAGGCCGGCACACCGCGGACCCGGTGCTGACCAACTACAAGAGCAAGTACGCCGTCGACTGGTTGCCCTACCTGGGCAAGAAGTGGACCGATGCGGCTGACACGGCCATCCCCCTGGCCGAATGGAAGCGCGTGGCCGAGCGCATCACCACCATCCCCGAGACGGTGAACATGCACCCGCTGGTCAAGAAGGTCTACGACGACCGCGCAGCCATGGGGCGCGGGGAACTTCGCGTGGACTGGGGCATGGGCGAGCACATGGCCTTCGCCTCGCTGGTGGCCAGTGGCTACCCCATCCGCCTGTCAGGCGAAGACTGCGGCCGTGGAACCTTCACCCACCGTCACGCCGTCATCCATGACCAGAAGCGTGAACGCTGGGACGAGGGTACCTACGTGCCCTTGCAAAACGTTGCCGAGAAGCAGGCGCCCTTCATGGTCATCGACTCCATCCTGTCCGAGGAGGCGGTGCTCGCCTTCGAGTACGGGTATGCGGGGTCTGACCCGAACACGCTGGTGATCTGGGAGGCCCAGTTCGGTGATTTCGCCAACGGCGCCCAGGTGGTGATCGACCAGTTCATCGCCTCGGGCGAGGTGAAGTGGGGCCGCCAGAACGGCCTGACGCTGATGCTGCCGCACGGCTATGAAGGGCAGGGCCCGGAGCACAGCTCCGCCCGCCTGGAGCGCTTTATGCAGTTGGCGGCCGACACCAACATGCAGATCGTGCAGCCCACCACGGCCGCGCAGATCTTCCATGTCCTGCGCCGGCAGATGGTGCGCAATCTGCGCAAGCCGCTGGTGCTGTTCACGCCCAAGTCGCTGCTGCGCAACAAGGACGCCACCTCCACGCTCAACGAATTCACCAAGGGTGGTTTCCAGACCGTCATCGGCGAGCTCAACGCCGACGTGGTGGCCTCGGCCGCCAAGGTCAAGCGCGTCATCGCCTGCTCTGGCAAGGTGTACTACGACCTGGTCAAGAAGCGTGAGGAGAAGAG
>CAISJH010000217.1 GCA_903885585.1 uncultured beta proteobacterium | reverse complement strand
CGCGCTGATCGCCTCCATCCCACGCTTCTTCCAGCAGGCCACCGATCCCAAGGCCGTGGCCTCGATGCTCGACGGCGTACTGCAGCCTCACCAACAGGCCTTGCCCACCCGCGTGGCCGCGCACACGACCTTGAGCCGCGTGTGGCTGCGGGCAGGTGATGCGCCCAAGGCCTTGACCCTGCTGCGGCGCGCGCAAGAGGCCGAGCCGGAGGCCATCGGGCCTGCTCTGGCCGCCCTGGACCTGATGGGCAAGGCCTCGGCGGCCGAGTCCATCATCAAGGCCTATCTGGCCAGACCCCAGGCCGAGCCTGCCGTCAGGCTGGCCTACGCGCGGGTGCTGACTCAAGCCCAGCGCTTGGGTGATGCGGTCATCGAGGTGAGCGAGGTCACCCGCCAGCAACCGGACAACGCGCCGCCTTGGCTGATGCTCGGTGCGCTGCATGTGGAGCTGCGCCACCCGCGCGAAGCCGAGCAGGCCCTGGAGCGCTATCTGGCCCTGGCGGGCAAGGCGGCCGCCCTTGGCGCCGCGAACGGGGGCGCGGCAGCAACGGCCAGCCGTGACGGCACCGGCGATAGCAAAGGCGACGACGAGGACGACGGGGCCGAGGAGGCAGCCGGCGCTGCGGCTGCCCTTGCCGAAGGCCTGGCCCAGGCTCGTATGCTGCTGGCACAGGCAGCAGAGCAGCGCCAGGACGATGCAGCCGCAGAAGCGCACCTGTCAAAGATCGATCAGCCCAGGCGCCTGCTGGAGGTGCAGACCCGCCGGTCCGGCATCCTGGCCCGTCAGGGTCGGGTGGACCAGGCGCGGGAGATGATCCGCAAAGTACCGGAGCGCGGCGAGGAAGGGGCCCGGGCCAAGCTGGTGGCCGAAGCCCAGATCCTGCGAGACATCAAGCGCTGGTCAGACGCCTTCAGCGTGCTGGAGCAGGCCGCGGCCCGCTGGCCCCAGGATGTCGATCTGCTCTATGAGCAGGCCATGGTGGCAGAGAAGATCAACCGGCTGGTCGACATGGAGACCTTGCTGCGCCGGGTGATGGAGCTCAAACCCGACCATCAGCATGCCTACAACGCCCTGGGCTATTCGCTGGCCGATCGCGGGCAGCGCCTTGAAGAGGCACGGGCCCTGATCGTCAAGGCGCTGAGCCTCGCGCCCGGCGATCCCTTCATCACGGACAGCCTGGGGTGGGTGGAGTTCCGCCTGGGACGCAATGAAGAAGCCTTGCGGCTGCTGCGCGAGGCCTACCGCGCCCGGCCGGACACCGAGATCGCAGCCCATCTTGGCGAAGTGCTGTGGGTGATGGGCCGACAGGACGAAGCGCGGCAGATCTGGCGCGAGGGGCGAGCACGCGATGCCTCCAACGAGGTGCTGCGCGAGACCCTGGCCCGTCTGCGCCAGGACCTGTGACACCTTGGCAGGGTCGCGCTTCGGCATCGACCCCGTTGGAGGGGTGATGCCCCTCTGGTTGGATCCCATACCCTTGACCGCTCGCCGCCGCACCTGGGCCCTGGGTGTTGCCTTGACGTGCCTTGCAGGCTGCGCCAGCCGGCAGCCCCCTGCCGTGGAGGTCGCGGCCTTGGCAGGGCGCTTGATTCTGCAGATCGGGGCATCGCAGTCCCAGCCTGCGCGACAGTGGAGCGCCGGATTCGAGCTGCGTGGGACCGCCCGCGCTGGCGAACTCGATCTGACCAGCCCGTTAGGCACGCTGGTGGCTCAGGCGCGCTGGCAACCCGGTGCGGCCGAGCTGACCCAAGGCGCGGAGCGTCTGCGGTTTGAAAGCCTGCCCGATCTCGCGCGCCAGTTGCTGGGCGAAGCGGTGCCGCTGGAAGCCTTGTTCGACTGGCTGCGGGGCCGGCCAGAACCGCAGACTCCCCACCAGGCGACGACTTCCGGCTTTGTGCAGCAGGGCTGGGCCATCGACCTCACCGGGCTGACGGACGGCCTGTTCATCGCGCGGCGCACTGCCGAGCCCACGATCACTTTGCGAGCCCGCCTGGAGGGGGCCCCATGACGCTCAGAGCCCTGTACGACGTGCCGGCACCGGCCAAACTCAACCTGTTTCTGCACGTGGTAGGCCGCAGGCCCGACGGCTACCACCTGCTGGAGTCGGTTTTTGTGCTCATCGATTGGGCCGACACCTTGCACTTCGAGCGCCGCGATGACGGCCTCCTGTGCCGGCATGATCTGGGAGAGGCGCTGCCCGCAGATGACCTGTGCCTGCGCGCGGCCCGCGCGTTGCAGACCGCCTCCGGGACGGCGGCCGGCGCCGACATTTCCATCCTCAAGCGCGTGCCCTCCGGTGCGGGCATGGGCGGCGGCAGCTCCGACGCCGCTACGGTGCTGCTGGCCCTCAACAGACTGTGGGGCCTGGACTGGCCGCGCCAGAAGCTGCTTGCACTGGCCGCCACACTGGGAGCCGACGTGCCCTTCTTCGTGTTCGGTCGCAACGCGCTCGTTCAAGGCATTGGCGAGCAGCTGAGCGTGCAGGAGGTGCCCCCGCACCTGTATGCCGTGATCAAGCCAGCAGCTTCGTTGCCCACCGCCGACATCTTCAACAGCCCTCTGCTCCGACGAGACTCAGCTTCGGCTATACTTTTAGGCTCACTTGTGAGCGAAGCACAAACTTGGCTTGCAGGGTCGGCAAGAGCCGGCGGCGAGGTAGAGGTGGGTACCATCTCTTTTGGCCGCAACGATCTCCAGCCTCCTGCGCAAGCCCGGTGCTCCGAGGTGGCGGAAGCTGCCCGGTGGTTGGAAGATCGGTTCGGCAACAGCCGAATGACGGGTTCAGGCAGTGCGGTGTTTGCAAGGGTTGGCACAGGGGTCCCACCCGAGGCGACATGGCTGGAAGCGATGCCTTCTGGCTGGGTTGGAAGGCTGTGCCGGGGTCTGCCACAACATCCCTTGTGGGGTTGGACGGACTGAGACGTGTTTTGTAGGGTCTCGCGTAAGCGGGGTCCTGTGTAGGGGAGTCGCCAAGTTGGTTAAGGCATCGGATTTTGATTCCGACATGCGAGGGTTCGAGTCCTTCCTCCCCTGCCAAATCTTCCGCACGCTGACGCCCGGCGCCAGCTTCCGATGAACGCTGCGCTGAAGACGAACGTGCTGTTCAACACCATGCTGTTCTCCGGCAACGCCAATCCGGCGTTGGGCCAGGAGATTGCCACGCATCTGGGCATCGAACTCGGCAAGGCCAAGGTCGGCCGCTTCTCCGATGGGGAAGTTGACGTCGAGCTGTACCAGAACGTTCGTGCCCGCGACATCTTCGTCGTGCAGTCCACCTGCAACCCGACGAATGAGAACCTGATGGAATTGCTCATCATGGTGGATGCGCTGAAGCGGGCCAGCGCCCGTCGCATCACGGCTGTGATGCCCTACTTTGGCTACGCCCGTCAGGACCGCCGCCCCCGCTCGACGCGCGTACCCATCAGCGCCAAGGTGGTGGCCAACCTGATGGAGACCGTGGGCATCGAGCGCGTGTTGACGATGGACCTTCACGCTGACCAGATTCAGGGCTTCTTTGACATTCCGGTAGACAACATCTACGCCTCGCCGGTGCTGTTGACCGACCTGAAGAACAAGAACTATCCCGAGTTGGTGGT
>CAISJH010000216.1 GCA_903885585.1 uncultured beta proteobacterium | reverse complement strand
TCAGCAGCAGCTGGTCGGCCGGGCTGGGGTGGGGCAGGGGGCCGTCTTCACCGGTGGCCAGGTGCCAGCGGTCTTGTTGAGGGTCGATGAACTTCATGGGATGGTGTCCGGCGCGTGGTCGCTTCGATCGGGCGCTGCAGTCGAAAGGCTCTGTCAGCAGGTTCGTTTGGCAGGTTGGTTCGGCAAGTTCAATGGGTCGTCAGACCGCCGGTGAGGAAGCCGTGGCCAGGCGCACGTCGTCGGTGGCGGCACGAAACGGGCCCACGCCCAGGCGGCGCACGGTGTCGATGAAGCGCTCGCCCGCGCTGCGCTCGCGCCGGTAGGTCTCGATCACGGCCTCCACGGCGTCGGCCACCTCATCGGCGGCGAAGGACGGGCCGATCACCTTGCCCGGCGTGGCGGCACCCGACAACGTGGAGCCGTCCGAGCCGCCCAGCGTGATCTGGTACCACTCGGTGCCGTCCTTGTCCACGCCCAGGATGCCCAGGTGTCCGCTGTGGTGGTGGCCGCAGCTGTTGATGCAGCCGCTGATGTGCAGATCGAGGTCGCCGATGTCGTGCTGCAGGTCCAGGTCCTGGAAGCGCTCGGTGATCTCGGCGGCCACCGGGATGGAGCGCGCGTTGGCCAGGGCGCAGAAGTCGCCGCCCGGGCAGGCGATCATGTCGGTCACCAGCCCGATGTTGGGCGTGGCAAAGCCGCCTTCCTTGGCGGACAGCCACAGCGCGCGCAGGTCGGCCTCGCGCACCCAGGGCAGCAGCAGGTTTTGCTCGTGCGTAACGCGCAATTCGCCCTGGCTGAAGCGGTCGGCCAGCGCGGCGGCGGCATCCATCTGCGCGGCAGTGACGTCGCCCGGCGGCAGGCCCGGGCGCTTGAGCGACAGGGTGACGGCGCGCAGCCCGGGCAAGCGATGCGGTTGCACGTTGCGCTCCAGCCACCGTGCGAAGGCGACGGGGGCATCGGTGTCGCCGGGGCGAAGGTTCGTGCCAATGGTTGCCTTGGCCGTCTGGGCATGCTCGGCGTCCTGGGGCACGCGGGTGTTCAGACCCGATCCGGCCGCGCCGGCCACACCTTCGGGCACCGCGAAGCAAGCCGCCACCCGGTCGAGCTCGGCCTGCGGAATGAGATGTTCAGCACCCGCCAGGTCTTCGGTCAGCAGCTTCTCGAATTCGGCGTCCACCTCGTCGAAGTAGCGCTGACCCTCGGCTTTCACCAGGATCTTGATGCGCGCCTTGTAGAGGTTGTCGCGCCGGCCGAAGCGGTTGTACACGCGCACCGCCGCCTCGATGTAGACGAGGATCTGCTGCCAGGGCACAAAGGCGCGTGCCAACGGGGCGATCACCGGCGTGCGGCCCATGCCGCCGCCCACATAGACCTCGAAGCCCACTTCGCCTTCCGAGTTCTTCACCAGTTGCAGGCCGATGTCGTGCCAACGGATAGCGGCGCGATCTTCCTGGGCGCCGCTGACGGCTATCTTGAACTTGCGCGGCAGAAAAGCGAACTCCGGGTGCAGCGTGCTCCACTGGCGCAACACCTCGCAGTACGGCCTCGGATCCACGATCTCATCGGACGCCACGCCGGCCAGTGAGTCGCTGGTGATGTTTCGGATGCAGTTGCCACTGGTCTGGATGCCGTGCATGTCCACGGTGGCCAGCAGCTCCATCACGTCGGCGCTGTGCTCCAGCGGGATCCAGTTGAACTGCAGGTTCTGCCGCGTGGTGAAGTGGCCGAAGCCGCCGCGCTCCTGCGGCGTGCCGGCGTCTTGCAGGTCGAACTCCCGGGCAATCCGCGCCAGCACGCGCAGCTGGTCGCTGGACAGGGCGCCGTAGGGCACAGCCACGCGCAGCATGGGCGCGTGGCGCTGCACGTACCAGCCGTTCTGCAGCCTCAAGGGGCGGAAGGCCTCGTCGGGCAGCTCACCTGCAAAGTGGCGCTCGAGTTGGTCGCGGTACTGGGCCGCGCGCGCCTGGACGAACTGGCGGTCAAAGTCGGTGTAGCGGTACATGGGGGAGCTGTTCAAGCGAGGGCTGGGGACGACAATCAGTGGGGCACACCAAGTGCACGACAAGAGCGCAACGAAACTCTAGGTATCTCCTTCATACTTGAAAAGAACTTAATAGTTTGATGTTCATACCTTTGGGTAATAAAGAGGCATCGAGGTGTGCCAATCTGCTGCGCCGACGCGCGGCGTTTGCTTTGCTGATGGGTGCAGCCTTGGCAGGGTGCCAGTCGGTACCTCCGGCGCCGCGACCGGCGGACCCACCGCCGCCCGCGCCACCCGCCCCGCCCAAGCCGCCGCGCATCGGGCTGGCCCTCGGTGGGGGTGCGGCACGCGGCTTTGCGCACATCGGGGTGATCCAGGTGCTGGAGGAAGCCGGCATCCGGCCGGACTTGGTGGTGGGGACCTCTGCGGGCAGTCTGGTGGCGGCGATGTACGCTGCTGGCCGCACGGGCACTGAGCTGGGGGCCCTGGCGCAGTCCATGGACGAGGGGGCCATCACCGACTGGGCTTTCCCGGGCCGGGGGCTCATTCGCGGTGAGGCGCTGGCGCGCTACGTGCGCGAGCAGACGGGGCAGCGCCCTATCGAGCAGATGAAGATGCCGCTGGGCATCGTGGCCACCGATCTCGACAGCGGTGCCCCCATCCTGTTCCAGCGCGGCGACACGGGCGCGGCGGTCCGTGCGTCCAGCGCGGTACCGGCGGTCTTTCAGCCGGTGAAGATTGGCGCGCGGGAGTACGTGGACGGAGGCTTGGTGTCCCCTGTACCTGTGCGTTTTGCACGCCAGATGGGTGCGGAGCTGGTGCTGGCGGTGGACATCTCCACGCCGCCGGATGGCGCGGCCACCGGCGACCCCTTCAAGATGCTGCTGCAGACCTTCTCGATCATGGGCAAGAGCATCAACCATTTTGAGCTGCGCGATGCGGACGTGGTGGTCCGGCCTCGCTTGCAGGGAGTGGGCAGTGCCGACTTCACGGCGCGCACCCGCGCGATTGCCGCCGGGCGTGAGGCAGCGCAGCTGGTGCTGCCCGAACTGCGCCAGAGGATCACTGCGCTGACCCGCTGACCCGCTGACGGGCCGTAGAAAAGAAAACGGCCCGGACAAGCCGGGCCGCAAGCACTTTCGAAAGGCACTTCCGTCAGATGCGATCAGACCCTGTCTGATGTCGGACCGGCTTGCGCTGGCGCAATACCGTTTGATCTGAAGGTTGCAGCGATGGCCGAGAACGCTTCAGTTCTCGATCAAAAGCTCGCTCAGGCAGCGCGGCGGGCGCGGGTCTGGGCTTGCGTGGCCTTGACGGCCGTGCTGGTCATGGCCTGGAAATTGGCTTCGGCCACGTCAGTGGCTTGCTTGGCGGCCTTCTGCACGGTTTCGAAAGCGTTGTTGGCGGCGGCCACGGCAGACTTCACCAGGGTCACGGCGTTTTCGGTGCCGGCGGGCGCGTTCTTGACGGCGGTGTCCACCAGGGCCATGAACTTGCCCTGCACGTCGGCCAATTGGCTCTCGGCCACCTTGGCCACTTCGCTGTTGGTGGACGTGGCGATTTCGTACACGTGGCGGCCGTAGGCGGCGGCCTTCTCGGCGGCGGGCTGCAGCATGGCTTGTTGCAGGGCCAGCAGCTCTTGCGCGTCCTTGACGGACAGGGCGGCCTTGGTGGTGTCAGCGGCTTCGACCATGGCGGTCTTGGCGACTTGGATGTTCAGTTCGACAAGCTTTTCGACGCCTTCGAAAGCCTTCTGGGTCAGGCCGAAGAGGGTCTCGACGTTGGCCTTGTGGGCGGCAACCATTTGTTCAGCGGTCAGGTAAGACATGGTGAGCTCCTTGAGGGGATGAAATCAGTTGAAGGGATAGGAAACAACTTTGCTGCACTGCAACATGAATCGAAGTATAGGGTTCTCCCGGATCATTGCAAGAGGTTTTTGCTGCGCTGCAACAATTTTTTGGCGATTCCTAGAATCGACCCCCAATGCGGGCCTTCCATTCCGACCACTTTGTGCTGCCGCTGCCGCCTGGGCACACCTTTCCCATGTCCAAGTACCGGCTGCTGCGCGAGGCGGTGCAGGCCTCGGTGCCGGCCATCCGGGTGATGGAGGCACCGCCGGCCAGCGACGGTGAACTTGCCCTGGCCCACGAGCCGGCCTGGATCAACGCGGTCGTTGAAGGCAGCACGACGGCTGCCCAGCAGCGCGAGATCGGTTTTCCGTGGTCGCCCCAGATGGTGGAACGCTCCAGGCGCTCGGTGGGTGCCAGCATTGCGGCGGCCAGGGCGGCGCTGTTGGGCGGCGAGGGGGTGGCGGCCAACCTCGCCGGAGGCACGCACCACGCCTATGCCCACAAGGGCTCGGGATACTGCGTGTTCAACGATGTGGCGGTGGCCGCCAGGCTGATGCAGGCCGAGTGGCACCGGCACCACCGCCGCTTGCTGCGGGTGCTCGTCATCGACCTGGATGTCCACCAGGGCAACGGCACGGCCTCGATCTTCCAGGAAGACGAATCGGTGTTCACCTTGTCGCTGCATGGCGCGAAGAACTTCCCCTTTCGCAAGGAGCGCAGCGACCTCGACCTGGAGTTGCCCGACGGCTGCACCGACCTGCACTATCTGGAGACGCTGGACGATGCGCTGCGGGAGGTGGACTCGCGCATGGGCGGTTCGCCCCCTGGCCTGGCGTTCTACCTCGCGGGTGCCGATCCGCACGAGAACGACCGCCTGGGTCGCCTGAAGCTCAGCGCCGAAGGCCTGGCCGAGCGCGACAGCCGGGTGCTGGCCTGGCTGCACCAGCGCCGCATACCCGTCGCGCTGTCGATGGCCGGTGGCTACGGGCGGGACCTGCCCGTCACGGTGCAGATACAGGCCCGCACGATGGCGCTGGCCTGTGAAACCTGGCAGCGGTGGCCCGGGCAGGCGGCACAATCGCTGCGCGCGTGAGGCCCTGCAAGAGGCCCCCGCAGCGAACCCCAAGACGACGCAGACCAGATCAGATGCCGGACCGCCTGCCCCCGCCCACGCGCGATGGCTACCCGCACTTCGAGACGATCTCCACCCGCTGGATGGACAACGACGTCTACGGGCACGTCAACAACGTCGTCTACTACAGCTTCT
>CAISJH010000215.1 GCA_903885585.1 uncultured beta proteobacterium | reverse complement strand
CTTGGGCGCGAACATGGCGCCGTCGTTCGGGCCGCCCAGGATGCGGCCCACGTCCTTGGCGCGGTCGATGATCTTCAGGTGCCCGTGCGCATCCAGGAAGCCGGCATCGCCCGTGTGGTACCAGCCGTCGGGCGTCAGCACCTCGGCCGTGGCCTCGGGGTTCTTGTAGTAGCCCTTGAGCAGTCCGGCGCTCTTGACCAGGATCTCGCCGTTGTCGGCCAACTTGATCTCCACGCCGGCAATGGGCACGCCCACGGTGTCGGCGCGCGCCTCATGGTCGGGCTGCAGGCACACGAACACGGCCGTTTCGGTGGAGCCGTAGAGCTGCTTCAGGTTGATGCCGATGGAGCGGTAGAAGGTGAACAGGTCCGGCCCGATGGCCTCGCCCGCGGTGTAGGCCACGCGCACCCGTGAGAGGCCCAGGGTGTTGCGCAGCGGGCCGTAGATGAAGAGGTCACCCAGCTTCCACATCAGGCTGTCAGTGAAGGACAGGGACTTGCCGTCCATGCGGTCGGGGCCGACGCGGCGCGCGACGTCCATGAAGGTCCTGAACAGCCACTTCTTCAGTGCACCGGCGTCCTCCATGCGGATGGTGACGCTGGTCAGCAGGCCCTCAAACACCCGCGGCGGGGCGAAGTAGTAGGTGGGCCCGATCTCCTTCATGTCGATCGTGACGGTGGCGGCGGACTCGGGGCAGTTCACGATGTAGCCGCAGGCCAGCCACTGGGCGTAGCTGAAGATGTTCTGTCCGATCCAGGCCGGCGGCAGGTAGGCCAGCACTTCTTCATCGGCACTCAGCTTGTCGAAGTCCGCCCCGGCGCGGGCGCGGTCCAGCAGGGTCTGGTGGGTATGCACCACGCCCTTGGGGTTGCCGGTGGTGCCCGAGGTGAAGAACATGGAAGCCACGTCCTGGGGCTTGACCTGCGCGACGGTG
The DNA here is from genome assembly GCA_903885585.1 of uncultured beta proteobacterium. Classification (GTDB taxonomy): domain Bacteria; phylum Pseudomonadota; class Gammaproteobacteria; order Burkholderiales; family Burkholderiaceae_C; genus Rubrivivax. The sequence goes on along the minus strand of CAISJH010000215.1, from coordinate 5,592 downwards.
GCTTCGTAGAAGCCGGGTTCGCGCTGCAGGCGGGTGCGCCCCGCTTCGATCAGCGCATCCAGCGAACCGAGGCCGGCCACGTCGTACTTGCGCAGGCCGCGCGGGTCGTCGTACCAGATGCGCGCCAGTTGAGGGCACTTCTCGCGCACCTCGACGAGCTTGTCGACCTGCTCCTGGTCTTCCACCACGGCAAACGCCACCTCGGCGTTGTTGATGGGGAACACCATCTCCGCGGCCACGGCGTCCTGGTACAGCGGCACGGGAATGGCGCCCAGCGACTGCGCCGCCAGCATGCAGGCGTACAGGCGGGGCCGGTTGTCACCCACGATGACGATGTGCTGGCCACGAGACAGCCCGGCCTCGGCCATGCCGCAGGTCAGCGCCGCTACCTCGTCGGCCAACTCGCGCCAGGTGGTGGTCTGCCAGATGCCGTACTCCTTCTCACGCAGGGCCGGCGCCTGGGGGCGGGCCTTCGCATGGTCGAGCATCAGACGGGGAAAGGTGGTCTCCAACGCGGTCTCCTCGGCGCGGGGTGCGTTCAGCGGGTCCGACTTGGCGGCTTCGCTGGTCCACGGCACACTGTGCGCTTCGAGCGGAATGCTAGGTCGAGCATTGACGCCCAGTTGTCGGTTCGACGACATTCCTAGGGTTGTCACTGATGGGACTTTCCAGAGGTTTTGACCGTGATCAATCGCAGCGTGCTGGAGCGGGCCCGGCCGGCCACACAGGCTGAGCTCGATGGCATTCCGTGGCTTCGCGTGCTGGAGGGCGTCGATCTCGCGCGCGCCCAGACCGCACTCAGGATCGCCCCGGCGCAGGCGGGTGAGCGCATCTGCCGCTTCGGCCGCCCGCCGACCTTCTGGTTCGGCGTGGTGGACGGCCTGCTCAAGATGAGCAACGACACCCCTTCCGGCGGCACCATCACCTACATGGGCGTGCCGCCCGGCGCCTGGTTTGGCGAGGGCACGCTGATCAAGCGCGAGCCCTACCGCTACAACATCGAGGCGCTGCGACGCAGCACGGTGGCCGGGCTGCCCATCGAGGACTTCCACGCCCTGCTGGACCGGAGCATTCCGTTCAACCGCTACCTGATGAACCAGCTCAACGAACGATTGGGCCACTTCATCGCCGCGCGTGAGATCGATCGTCAGGACGACCCCGACAGCCGGGTGGCCGGCAGCCTGGCCTAGCTGTTCAACCCCGTGCTCTACCCTGGTGTGGGCGGGCTGCTGCGCATCACGCAGCAGGAGCTGGGCTACCTGGTGGGGCTGTCACGGCAGCGGGTGAACCAGGCCTTGAACACGCTGGCCGAGCACGGCCTGATCGGCATCGAGTACGGCGGCGTGCGCGTGCGCGACCTGGCCGCCTTGCGGGCCTTCAGCATGCGCTGAGCGTTCCGCCTGCGTCCGCTTCTACACTGCGCCACCGCGCGCAAGTCCTTGCTGGATGGAGTACCCCTGATGTTGAGACGCTGGTTCCTGACCCTGTCGATCCTGGTCACGCTGTGGATGCCCCACCTGGCGGGTGCGCAGGCGTTGGCCTTGCCTGCTGGCGTGAGCCAGGTCGTTGCTGTCGAAGGCATCACCGAGTACCGTCTGCCCAACGGCCTGCAGGTGCTGCTGGTACCCGATGACGCCAAGCCCACGACCACGGTCAACGTGACGTACCGGGTGGGCTCGCGCCATGAGAACTACGGTGAGACCGGCATGGCGCACCTGCTGGAGCACCTGATCTTCAAGGGCACGCCCACCACGCGCAATGTCTTGGGCGAGTTCAGCAAGCGCGGCATGCGCGCCAATGGCACCACCTGGTTCGACCGCACCAACTACTTCGCCAGCTTCGCTGCCAATGACGAGCAGCTGCGCTGGTACCTGGCCTGGCAGGCCGATGCCATGGTCAACAGCTTCATTGCCAAGGCCGACCTCGACACCGAGATGACAGTGGTGCGCAACGAGATGGAGTCGGGCGAGAACAACCCGTTCCGCGTGCTGCTGCAGAAGGCCATGGCCTCGATGTACCAGTGGCACAACTACGGCAAGAGCACGATTGGCGCGCGCAGCGACGTGGAGAACGTGGACATTGCGCGCCTGCAGGCCTTCTACCGCCAGCATTACCAACCCGACAACGCCACCCTGACCGTGGCGGGCAAGTTCGACCCCGCCAAGGTGCTGCAGTGGGTGGCCGAGTCCTTCGGGCCCATTCCCAAGCCTTCCCGTCCGCTGCAACCCACTTACACCATCGATCCGGCGCAAGACGGCGAGACCGCGGTCACCGTCAGGCGCGTCGGTGGCACGCCCCTGCTGCTGGCGGGCTTTCATGTGCCCGCCGGCGCCAGCCGGGACTTTGCTGCCCTTTCGCTGTTGAGCCAGGTGATGGGCACGGCGCCAGCCGGCCGGCTGCACAAGCGTTTGACTGAAAAGCAGCTCGCTGCGGCCACCTTCGGCTTTGCCTGGGGCCTGGCCGAGCCCGGCCCGATGTTCCTCGGCGCGCAGCTGTCGCCAGGCCAGGATGTGGACAAGGCGCGTGCCGAGCTGCTGGCGGCCATCGACGGGCTGGCCACCGAGCCTGTCACAGCGGAGGAATTGGAGCGTGTGCGCAAGCAGTGGCTCAACGCCTGGGAGCTGGGCTTCACCGACCCCGAGCGCGTCGGCGTGGCGCTGTCGGACGCCATCTCGCGCGGTGACTGGCGCCTGTTCTTCCTGGACCGCAACCACGTGCGTGCCGTGACCGTGAAAGACATGAACCGCGTGGCCGCCCAGTACCTCAAGCGCGACAACCGCACGCTCGCCACTTACCTGCCGGTGACGCAGACCGACCGCGCGCCCGCCCCCGCCAGGGCGGATCTGGCCTCGGCCATGAAAGACTTCCGCGGCGACGCGGCTGCTTCACAGGTGGAGAGCTTCGACCCGACGCCAGAGAACCTGGACGCGCGCACCCAGCTTTCGACGCTGCCCTCGGGCCTGAAGGTGGCGCTGCTGCCCAAGGGCGCGCGTGGGGGCGTGGTTCATGCCCGGCTGGCGCTGCGCTTTGGAGATGTGCAGACGCTGCAGGGGCTGTCGACGGTCTCGGGCTTGGGCGCCACGCTGGTCGACAAGGGTGGTGCCGGTCTCACCCGCCAGCAGATCCGTGACCGCCTGGACGCCCTGCGCGCCCAGGTGGGCGTGGGGGCCTCTGACCAGGGCTGGTCGGTCAACATCACCACGGTGCGCCAGCACCTGCCCGAGGTGGTCAAGCTGGTGGGGCGCTTGCTGCGTGAGCCGGCCTTCCCGGCTGATGCGCTGGAGGAAGTGCGGCGCCAGGCGCTCTCCGGGCTGGAGCAGGGCCGCAAGGAGCCCGGCGCCGTGGTGGCCGATGTGCTGGCCCGCCACGGCAATCCGTACGCACGCGGCGACTTGCGCCACGCGCCCACCTTCGATGAACGCGAGCAGGACCTCAAGGCCGTCACGGTGGCGCAGTTGCGCGACTTCCACAGCCGCTTCCTCAGTGCGGCGCACGGCCAGTTCAGCGCCGTGGGCGACTTTGATGCCGCTGCGCTGCGCGAGGCGCTGGCCACGGCGTTGGGCGACTGGAAGCAGCCTGCTGCAGGCGCTGCGCGCTACGTGCGCGCGCCGCAGCCGCTGAACGTCGTCAAGCCTGAACGCTTTGTGGTGCGCACGCCCGACAAGCAGCGCGCCAACCTGCAGGCGCAGCTGGCCTTGCCGCTCAACGACCAGGATGCCGACCACCCGGCCGTGCTGGTGGGTAACTTCATCCTGGGTGGCAATCCGGCCTCCAGGCTGTGGGCGCGGGTGCGCGAGAAAGAGGGCCTGAGCTACGACGTGCGCTCCTTCATCGGCTGGAGCCCGGTGGACCGCAACTCCACCTGGACGGCCACGGCCATCTTCGCGCCCGAGAACCAGCCCAAGGTGGAGACGGCCGTGAAGGAGGAAATTGCCCGCGTGCTGCGCGAAGGTGTCAGCGCGCAAGAACTCGCCCAGGCCCAGCAGGCCTTGCTGAACCAGCGCCGGCTGTCCCGCGCGCAAGACCCGGTGGTGGCAGGTGGCTGGCAGTTCAACCTGGAGCATGGCCGCAGCTTCGCCCAGTCGCGCAAGCTCGATGACCAAATCACTGCGGTGACCGTGGAGCAGGTCAATGCCGCGCTGCGACGCCACCTGGACCCAGCTCGCATCGTCTGGGCCTGGGCGGGTGACTTCAAGCAGCCCTGATCAAGGAAACGCCGGGCCGCCTCAAGCAACCTCTGCGGCACGTGCAGCCTGCACAGTGCTCACGTATCGGCGGCCGCACAGCCACATGCTGATGGCTGCCAAGAGGAGCGCTGTTGCAGCGGTGCATGACATGGCGAGCATCAGACCCTCCGGTCTCGGTTTGAGCGCATCGGACAGGGCCCCCACCACCACGGGGCTCAAAGACGCCAGGATGATGTTGAACATGATGACCAAGGCAATCAGCCGGGCCCGCATCGGGGCGGGGGTCATTTCCTGCAGAGCGGTGGGGAAGAGCATGGTGCCTGCCATCAACAAGCATTGGTGCAGGCCCATGATGACGAAGAGCTCGACGGGATTTCGAGCCAGCGGCAGTGCGGCGGCAAAGAGCCCGCTTCCCAGTGCCGCGATGGTCAAGACCCGGACCGGCAGCAGGGTCCCGTAGCGTTTGGACAGAGGGCCGAGACCGGCGTTCGCTACAGCCAGCCCCACCACTGCTGCCACGAAAGTGGCCAGGCCCATCGCATTGCCCAGCTCTATGGGCGTCATGCCCATCTGCCGCGTCGCGATGACCGGGATGAACGCACCGGTCGCACTGAAGCCGAACACCAGCAGCCCCACACTGATCATGAAGCTTGCGAAGGTAGCAGCCTGCCCGCGCAAGAACGGCCAGACCGAAGCATCCGTCGCGACATCAGCCGCTCGTGCGACCGAGGGACGATTCGAGCCTATCCTGACCATCAATACGGCCGGAACAAAGATCAGCCCCGTGGCACCCATCAGCAGGAAAGCGACGCGCCATGTTTCCAGGCTTCGCAAAGGTTCCGGCAGAGAGGGTCGCCATTGGTCGATGGCGAATATGAGCCAACCGCAGGCCGCAATGACCAGCCCGACCAGCAGCCGACCTGCGACCACCAGCGCGGAGTTGGCGTACTGCCGCTGCTTGCCTGAGAACAACTCGGGTATCAGGGCATAGACGATGGGCAACATCCCCGCCTCGGCAGCGCCCACCAGTGAGGTGGCCAGGAAAAGTTGCGTGAAGCTGCCCGCAAAGCCGCTGGCCATGACCGTGGCGCTCCACAGGGCCAGGCAGCCGGCCAGAACCACACGACGATCAAAGCGGTCCGACAGCCAGGCGACGGGGTAGCCGACGATGGCCGCGAAGATCGCATGGCCCAGGCCCTGCAGCATTCCGAACTGCAGATCGCTCAGTTCCAATGCCTTGCGCAACGGTTCGGCCTGCAACGCAAAGATCTGCCGGTCGGCGTAGGTGTACAGCGTAGAGATCAGCAACACGGCCAGACTCAGCCAGCTGGCAAGCGAGGCCTTGGCGGGCATTGACGTGGCCTCAGTGCTGGTGGTCATGGAAACTCTCCAGTTGCTGTCGAAG
>CAISJH010000214.1 GCA_903885585.1 uncultured beta proteobacterium | reverse complement strand
CAGCTGAACCTGGGGGCCAAGCGTGTCCGCCAGCGGGAGGTGATAGCCCATCTCCAGCAAGCCCAAGCCGCCCGACAGGGTCACGATCCCCGCGGCGAGCCGGGCCATCAGCGCTGGCCAGAAGTCCGTGTGGCGGCCCTGCTGCGCTGCTGTGAGGCCGTCGCCGACAACACCCGCCAGACCTCGGGGCTGGGCCCAGACCACGGCCACGAACAACAGCCCCACCAGCCACATCCAGCCCTGGCTCACCCCCGGCAACCACACCAGGGCGGCGGCCATCAGGGCGGCTCCCAGCACCGGGCCAAGCAGCACCGTGACCCCTCCAAGAACGGTGAAGACGAGCAGCAGGCCCGAGCGGCTGGCATGCAGGGACTCGGTGGTGAACACTTCAGTCCACAGCGCCGCTATTCCCCCGGACACACCCATGAAGAAGGCCGAGATCACCAGCGCCAACCAGCGCAGGGATGTGGCGCCCACCCCAAGAAACTCCAGGCGCTGCGGGTCGTCGCGCAGCGCCCGCAACAACAAGCCCGCCCGGGACAAGGCGAACCTGTGCATGAGCGCCAAGCCACCCAGCATGTACAGGCCCATCAAGACCACCACCTCGCGCTCCGGGCCGAGGCTGACACCCCCGAACGGCGCACCCTGCACCCGGTTGGCGGACAGGCCGCCTTCGCCGCCAAACACGGCAGGAGTGGCCTGGGCCACGAACCACACCGCTTCCGACAATCCGAGCGAGATCATGGCAAACGCCGTCCCGCCGCGACGCGCGTTGGCGGCGCCCAGCAAGGCCGCAGCCAGAGCAGCAGCCAGGCCCGCCAACAAGGGCACCAGCACCACCAAGCCCGTCCCCGCCCAGATCTGCCCTTCCGCCATGGCCCGCAGCAGCTGAACCGCAGCCCAAGACCCCAAGCCCGCGTAGAGGGCGTGGCCAAAACTCAACAAGCCGGCCTGCCCCAGCAGCAGGCTGAAGGCTGCGCAGGCCAGCGCCGCCACGGCAAACTGCGCCAGCACCGAGAGGCCAGCTCCAGGCGGCACGCTCAACGCGCACAACACCCAGACCACCGCGGCCGCTCCCCAAACCCCGGCATGGCCCCTAGCCATCGCGCTTGCCCAGCAAGCCCCGGGGCCGCCACAACAGCACGGCCACCAGCAGCAGGTATGGCAGAGCACCCGCCAGGGCCCAGCCGCCGGCCACGGCGGCGGCGTCCAGCAGCCCCACCAAAAGCGAAGCCGCCAAGGCCCCTGCCAAAGAACCCAGGCCGCCGATGACCACCACCGCAAACACCAGCGCCCCGATGGACTGACCCATGCCCGGCTCCACCACGCGCAATGCAGCGGCCACCACGCCGGCCAGCGCAGCCAGTGCCGCGCCCGCACCGAAGACCAGGCCCTGTGCGAAAGGCACGTCATGCCCGAGAGCGGCCACTACCTGGGGTCTGGAGCGAGCCGCGCGCACCACAAGCCCGAGCCGGGTACGCCACAACACCCAGGCCAGGACCAGCAATACGCCCAGGGACACCGCCATACCCAGCGCCCGCAGCCGGGAGAACTGCACGCAACCCGCAAGTGCCGAAGATGCAGTCCCGGCGCACAGCCCACCCCCGTCACCCCAGGACCACTGCCAGGGCAGGCCGCTGACCCCCGCCTCCTGCGCCGCAGGCGCCCAGGTGAACCAGGGGCCGCGCAGCACCTCCGGCACGGCCAGATCCAGGGGCTGCCGCCCCCAGAACAATGGAACAGACTCCATCAGGATCCAACCCAGGCCGAACGTCACCAGCAACTCCGGCAGGTGCCCCGCGGGCCTGAGACGCCTGAGCAGCCATCGCTCCACCAGCACGCCCAGCGCCCCTACCAGCACAGGCGCCAGAAGCAAGGCCCAGCCCAGCCCCAAAGCCTGGGTCAGGGACCAGGCGAGGTAAGCGCCGAGCAGATAGAAGCTGCCGTGAGCGAAATTCAGCACGCCCATCAGGCTGTAGGTCAGCGTGAGCCCGGAAGCGAGCAGAAACAGCAGCAAGCCCGTGCTCAGCGCGTTCAGGCCAACCAGCGGCAGGGTCAGGGCATCCATGGGGGAAGCGTGTGCGGGTACGCAGGCCCCGGCCTTGCGCAGCAGCCGGGCCCGACCCACGGGGCCACTCCAGACCCCACCAGCCGGGCGCTTTGCTCGTTCAGGCTGTGGGTAACTGGTGGTCCTTGAACTGCTCGCGCAGCTTCATCTTCTGCATCTTGCCCGTGGCACCCAATGGGATGGCGTCCACAAAGGCCACGTCGTCGGGCACCTGCCACTTGGCCACCTTGCCTTCATAGAAGGCGAGCAGGCCGTCTCGGGTGAGCTCGGCGCCAGGCTTCTTGACCACCACCAGCAGCGGACGCTCGTCCCACTTGGGGTGCCGCACGCCGATGCAGGCGGCCATGGCCACGGCGGGGTGCGCCACGGCGATGTTCTCCACATCGATCGAGCTGATCCACTCGCCACCTGACTTGATCACGTCCTTGCTGCGGTCGGTGATCTGCATGAAGCCGTCCGGGTCGATGGTGGCCACGTCGCCCGTGGGGAACCAACCGTCCACCAGCGGGTCACCCCCCTCGCCCTTGAAGTAGCTGGAAATGATCCACGGCCCCTGCACCATCAGATCGCCGCTGGACTGTCCGTCCCACGGGAGCTCGTGGCCGTCAGGGTCCACGATCTTCATCTCCACGCCGTAGATGGCGCGCCCCTGCTTGACGAGGGTGGCCATCTGCTGTTCGGGTGTCCCTGCCATCTGCGGCAACTTCAGCGTGCACACCGTGCCCAGGGGCGACATCTCGGTCATGCCCCAGGCATGCAGCACGGTGACGCCGTATTCGTCCTTGAAGCTGCGGATCATGGCCGGCGGGCAGGCTGAACCACCGATCACCGTGCGTGTGAGCGTGGAAAAGCGCAAGCCGCCCTGAGCCATGTGGTTGAGCAGACCCAGCCAGACGGTGGGCACGCCGGCGGCCATGGTCACGCGCTCGCTCTCAATGAGGTCATAGACGGACTTGCCGTCCAGCGCAGGGCCAGGAAACACCAGCTTGGCACCCGTGGCTGCTGCGCCGTAGGGCAGGCCCCAGGCGTTGACGTGGAACATGGGCACCACAGGCAGGATGCTGTCGCGCGCCGAGAGGTTGAGCGCATCGGGCAGCGCGCCAGCGTACGCATGCAACACGGTGGAGCGGTGGCTGTAAAGCGCGCCCTTGGGGTTGCCCGTCGTGCCGCTCGTGTAGCACAGCGAGGCAGCACTGCGCTCATCGAAGCGGGGCCAGGTGTAGGCGGTGGCCAGGGGTGCAATCCAAGCCTCGTACGACAGCAGGCCCTCGATGCCCGTGTCGGTGGGCAGTGCATCCGCATCGCACAGTGCCACCCAGTGGCGCACGGTGGTGCACTGCCGCCAGATGGCCTTGATGAGAGGCAGGAAGGTCATGTCGAAGCACAGCACCCGGTCTTCGGCGTGGTTGGCGATCCAGACCACTTGGTCTGGTGCCAGCCGAGGGTTCAGCGTGTGCAGGACGCGGCCGCTGCCCGACACGCCGAAGTAGAGCTCCAGGTGCCGATAGCCGTTCCAGGCCAGGGTGGCCACCCGATCGCTGAAGTCCAGACCCAGGGCGTCCAAGGCCCCGGCCACCTGCCGGGACCGCTCTGCCACGGTGCGCCAGTTGGATCGGTGCAAGTCTCCCTCGACCCGGCGGGACACGATCTCCGTGCTGGCGTGGTGACGGGCAGCGAACTCGATCAGGGAGGAGATGAGCAGGGGTTGGTCCTGCATGAGTCCGAACATGGGCGACCTCGGGGGTGATGGAGCGGAAGAGAGGTGAAACTGCCGATCAGCAGTGCCACCGGACAGGGCCTGCCTGGAGCCCCGCGGCCGATTTTCCACGCTTCCAGACCTTCTCCGCGACAGGGGGGAGAATCCGAAGCTGCAGCTGTCTGACGCCCTGCGTTGCTGACCGGCGCGCAAGCGCAGGCGGCAACGAGAAGACACGACCCCCAGCCCCGGTCACTCCGGCCCGCGCGCAACCCCAAGCCACCGCACGCCCATGAACCTGTTTCGCCGCCCCCCGCCTCCCCACGACCATGACGATCCGCGCTACGAGGTCCGCAAGACCGACGAGCAATGGCGTGCCGAGCTGGACCCGATGCAGTACCAGGTGGCACGGCACGCCGCCACCGAGCGGGCCTTCACCGGCCAATACTGGGACCACTTCGAGGATGGCCGCTACAACTGCGTGGGCTGCGGTACACCGCTGTTCGCCTCCGGCACCAAGTTCGATGCCGGTTGCGGATGGCCCAGCTACTGGGAGCCTGTGAACAGCGAGGTGGTGGAGCGGGTGGAGGATCACAGCCACGGCATGGTGCGGGTGGAGGTGCGTTGCAATCGTTGT
>CAISJH010000213.1 GCA_903885585.1 uncultured beta proteobacterium | reverse complement strand
CCCGTGCAATCGAGCTCAAGGACATCGAGCTGCAGGTGGAGGTCGAGACGGCCGACGGGCGTTCACTGCAACGCTTCAAGGAGGGCTTCGGCTTCACCGTCAGGAGCCGAGTCGGTCAGCACGTGTACTACCACCTCGGCACGTTTGAGCCTGAGTCTGCGGGCAGTTACCGGCTGGCCTGGAAGATTGCCGGGTCCTGGCGTTCGGATCAAGCGGCCAGCCTGCTGGCGCGCAGACCCTTGCCTGGGCGAATTTCCATGACGGCCGTACTCGGGATGCTTCTGGGTTTGACCGTCCTTCTGGCGGGGCTGCGGATGCTGACCGGACGATGACCCATTACCGCATGGCCCGCTTCCCGGGCCATGAACTGGTGACTGCCTGTGGGTTGCAGGCGTATGACTTGGAGGTGACCCCGTGAAGAAGGTTCTGTACATCCTGGGCCTGCTGGAGGACCGCGACGTCGACTGGATGATCAGCGTCGGAACGAAGGTGGTCCTGCGTCCCGGACAGAAGCTGGTGGAGGAGGGTGTTCAGGCCGCCGCGGTGAGCATCATCGTGCAGGGCAGCATGGACATTGTTGTCGGTGGGCGCCCTCTTGCCAACGTCGGCTCGGGTGAGATCGTCGGGGAGATCTCGCTCCTGGACTCCCGGCCCCCGTCAGCAACTGTGCTGGCGACATCGCCAACCCAGGTGCTGTCCATCTCGATTCACGACATGAAATCCCGCTTGGCCAGCGACCCTGGTTTTGCCGGGCGGTTCTACCACGCCTTGGCAGTCTTCCTGGCCCAGCGCCTGCGGCGCAACAACCTGCAGTTGCTGGTTGGCAATTCCAAGGAGATCGTCATGGACCGGGACAGTTTGGACGAAATGGACGAGATCGACCCGGATGTGCTGGAGCAGATCACGCTGGCTGGCAATCGCTTTCAGATGATCATGGCCAAACTCAACGGCGCTTGATCGTGAACCCTTCCACCCAGCAGGCAGTTCTGTCATGAAGCGCGTTGCACTCCTGGTGATCCCTCTCGTGGTCGCGGCCGCGCCTTGGGGCGTTCACGCCGCGGACACCGCGCCGCCGCCAGCCCAGCGGTCCCCGGGCATGGTCGAGTTCCCGGTCCTGGATGTTTCGGTGCGGCCACCCGCGCCGCTGCCTGCTGAATCAAAGTTTGTGTTGCAGGAGCGGCTCGATCGACGCCAAGCTGCAAGTCTGCCCATCGGGCTGGTGAGGGCCTCCGTGCTGGAGGGTCAACTGGAAGTCCAGCTCGAGCAGATCACACCGGCGGTGCTGGCTGAATCGGTACAAGAGGAGGAGGCACGCTTCAATGCAGTCTTCGGCGCCAGCCTCAGTCGCAGCAAGACCGAAGACTTCGCGGGCGGCAGCACCCGCGGGCAGGCCGTGACAGTCGGTACCACGTTCCCCTTGCGCTCGGGAGGGAGCCTGACGATCGGGATGCCGATCAATGTCCAGCAGTCGCCACAGAAGTTGGCTGTGGCGAGTCCATCGCTGACGTTCACCCAGCCGCTGGCCCGCAATGCTGGCGTTCGGATCAACACCTCTGGGCTGCTGCGGGCACGTATCGCCCTGGACCAGGGCCTGGCCAAGGCCAAGCTTGCGGTGATGAACTACCTCTCCCATGCTGACCAGACCTATTGGCGCCACTGGGCAGCCTGGCAAGAGGTGGAAATCAGGCACGAGCAGTATGAACTGGCCAAGCGCCAGGTGGGTTATGCGGAAGAAACGGTCAAGGCCGGCCTGATCGCCCGGGTGGACATCATCCGCTCGGAGTCGGGGGTGGCCAGACGAATCGAGGCGATCGTCCTTGCCGAGAACTACCGCCGGCAGACCGAGCGCGAACTCAAGCGCATCATGAACCGCCCAGGATGGGACCTCGAGGGCGACGCCGTGCTGCAACCCGTCAGCGAGCCAGAGCTGGTGGAATGGTATCCGGCGCCTGACAAGCTTCTCGCGCTGGCTGAGACCAACCGCATGGATCTGCTGGACGCCCAGTACCGGGTGGCCATTGCGGCGCTGGACGACGAAGTGGCGAGAAATCAATTGCTTCCGCTTCTGTCGTTCAGCCTTGGCTACACCAGCAAGAATTGGTCAAGCCAGACCTCCGATGCGATCGGCGGCGTCTTCGATCGGAAGTACCCTGACTGGAACGTCGGCTTGATGCTGGAGATACCGTTTGACAACAGTGCCGCCATCGCCCGCCGCAAGAAGGCAGCGTTGCAGCAGGCTGCCAGCATCGAAACCTTGGCCGCTCGCCGCCGCAGCATCCGCAAGGAAGTCTTGGACACGATTGACCAGTTGCGTCAGAGCTGGCAGCGCATCCTGGCGGCTCGCCAGGAGATCGGTACGGCGAACCAGATCTACGAAGCCGAACTCGAGCAGTTCAGGCACGGTATGCGCACCAGCACCGATGTGCTCAACGCGGCCCAGTTGATTGCCGACGCCAAAATCCGTAACGTGAGTGCCGTGCTGGACCTGGAGCTCTCCAAGGTCAACATTGCGTATGCCACCGGCACGACGCTGGGTTTCGCTGGTTTTGAACTGGCTCCGCGCCGCTGATGTTCCCCTTGATGGAGCCGAGGCATGTGCTTGGGCATGACGCGGTCTCCATCCAAAGTTGGCACAGGGACGCAATGCCCGACAGTGTGTCGCCAGGGCGGCGCCTTGCAGAGACGAGGGTTTGCGAGCACGCATAAAGCCCCTGAATTTCGCTTTCTGGATAGCGCGTGGGAGTTGGCTGGCTCAGCATGCCACCGATGAATGTCCAGAAAACGCCGGCTGTGGCGCGCTTTCTTGGTGTGCTGGGTGGCATGGGGCCGCTGGCCACGGCCGACTTTCTGGCCAAGCTGGTGGCGGTGCGGCCAGCCCAAAGCGACCAGGCGCACCTGCCAGTGCTGGTGTGGGGTGACTGCGAGGTGCCTGACCGCACGGCCGCGCTGGCCGGGCTGGGCCCTTCGCCCCTGCCAGCACTGCTGGCGGGAGCGCGCTTTCTGGACGCCTTCGGCGTGGGTGCCATCTGCATGCCCTGCAACACCGCGCACTACTGGATGGACGAATTGCGTCAAGCCTGTGAGGCTCCCTGGATCGACATGATCCAGGCCTGCGTGTCGGGCATTCGGCAGGTGCAACCCGCCGTCCGCTCGGTGGGCGTGTTGACGACGGCGGGCGCTGCCGCGGTAGACCTCTACCCCCGCGCGCTGCGCCACGCCGGCCTGCACGCGGTGACGCCGACACCGCAAGCGATGGCGCGCTGGGTGACCCCGGGCATTGAATTGGTCAAGGCGCACCGGCTGACCGAGGCCGCACAGTTGCTGGTGTGCGCGGCCGATGAGCTGCGCGAATGCGGCGCCGAGGTGACGCTGCTGGGCTGCACCGAGATTCCCGTGGCTTTGGCGTCCGCCATGGCCGCCGAGCCGCAGCGCTTCATCGATGCCACCTCGGCGCTGGCCTGGGCTGCCCACGCGCACTTTGAAGCCCAGGCTCGGCCGGTGGGTGCGCCCGCGTGGTGAGGCGCGCTCTGCCTTGCTCGCGCTGGCCGCGCGGGCGTGTGGCCCTGGTCTGGGTTCCCTGGGATACCTGGGGCGCCCGGGTTGCTCGGGTGGCGGGCATGGTGGCTGGCTGGCTCGTGGCCTGGGCGGGCAGTGCCACCTTGGCTTTGGCGCAGCCCCAACCGCAGTCACAGCCGCAACCTGGAGCGCCCGCCGACATCGCCCGCATCGTGGCCCGTGGCACGCTGGTGGTGGCCATGCGCGCCGAGGACACACCGCCCTTCTTTTACCAGCGTGACGGGCAGTTGCAGGGCGTGGAGGTGGAGATGGCGCGGGCCCTGGCGCGCGAGCTGGGCGTGGCGCTGCGGGTGGACCGCTCGCCGACGAGCTTCAACGCCGTGGTGGACGCGGTGGCCCGTGGGCAGGCCGACCTTGGGTTGAGCAAGCTGTCGCGCACGCTGGCGCGCGCCCGGGTGGTGCGCTTTTCCGACCCTTATCTGAGCCTGCGGCACGCACTGCTGCTGCACCGCGAGAGCCTGGCCCGGCTGGCGCGCGGGCGGCCTGTGCCCCAGGTGCTGCGCAGCTTCGACGGCTCGATCGGCGTGATTGCCAAGTCGTCCTTCGCCGACTTCGCGCGGCGCCACTTCCCGCGGGCGACGGTGCGCGAGTTCGGCACCTGGGAGGCGGTGGTGGCGGCGGTCCGCCAAGGGCAGGTGATGGCGGCCTACCGCGATGAGTTCGAGATCAAGCGGGTATTGCGCGCTGACCCTGGCGCCGCGCTGGTGCTGCGCACCGTGACGCTGGAAGACCTGGAGGACACGCTGGCGATGGCGGTGCATCCGGCCGATGTGCATTGGCTGGCCTTCGTCAACCAGTTTCTGGCCCAGCGGGGCAGGAGCGAGCGCCTGGACATTGACGCGTTGCTGCGCGCCCTGGAAGAGGCGCCGCCCCTGGCCGCGGTGGTGCCCGCGCCGGTGCAGGAGGGGAAGCGATGAGCGCGTCAGTGGTGGCCGGCAGGCTCGGTGCTTGGGCCCTCAACCCTTGGGTGACGCTCCTCAGCCTGGCCGTTGGCGTATTCATCGGCTGGCGCCTGCCGGCCATGAGCTTGTCGCTGGGCCTGGTGGGCGATGTCTATGTGGACCTGCTGAAGATGGTGGTGCTGCCCTTCATGGTCTCGGCCATCGTGTTCAGCCTGCAGCGGCTGTTCCGCCAGGGTGGGGCGGGCGCGCTGCTGGTGCGGGTGCTGGTGGTCTTTGCGCTGGCAGGCACGGTGACGGCCGCTACCGGGGTGCTGACGCTGCAGGCCTTGCAGCCCGGCGCTGGGGTGCAGGCCACAACGCTGCAGCGCTATGGCCAGATCGTCGGCGCTGACGCGCGCTCGGGCGACACCGTGATGGCGCTGTACGGCCAGGATGCGGCGCCTCCTCAGGGGGTGACGGTGGCGGCCGTGGTGCGCAGCCTGGTGCCTGACAACCTGTTTGCCGCGCTGGCAGGTGGCGAGACGCTGAAGGTGCTGGTCTTTGCGCTGCTCTTTGGGCTGGCGGTGGGGCATGTGCCGCAGCGCGACGGCACGCTGGCGCTGGTGCACACGCTCGAGACGGTCTACCAGGGGTGCCAGGTGTTGATGCGCTGGTTCACTTTCCCGCTGCCGCTGGTGATGCTGTGCATGAGCGCCTCACAAACGGCGCGCACAGGTCTGGAGCCCTTGCTGGCCATGGGGTCCTTCCTCGGCGGCTTCACGCTGGCCTCGGCGCTGGTGCTGGCCCTGGCGGTGGCCGCCATCATGTGGCGCACGGGCCTGCGGCCCGGTGTGGTGCTGCCGGCGCTGCGCGAGCCCTTCTTCATGGCCGTGGCCACCCGCAGCAGCGCCACCTGCATGCCGGCCATGATCGAGGCGCTTGCCGAGCGGCTGCGTTTCGAGCGCACGCGGGTGGAGCTGATGGTGCCGCTGAGCATCTCGCTGTTGCGCCTGGGGCCGGTGCTGTACTACGTGTGCGCCACGCTCTTTGTGGCCCAGCTGTACGGCCGCCCTCTGAGCGGGCCCGATCTGCTGCTGGTGGGTGCGGCTTGCTTGTTGGCGGGCCTGGCTTCGGCCGGGATGACGGGCGTGGTCACGATTTCGCTGACGGGCGTGGTCTGCGGCTACCTGGGCCTGCCCTTCGAGGCGGCCTTCGTGCTCTTTGTGGCGGTGGACCCGCTGTGCGACATGCTGCGCACGGCGCTGCTGGTCATCGGCAATACCGCTGCGGTGGCCGCCATCTGCCCCCGGGAACCGGCGCCGCAGCCTGCTGCCCAGCCGGTCAGCCCCGCGGCTTGATCGCCCCAGCCAGCGCCGCGCTGGCCCGCTGTTGACAGCGCTCCAGCAGGCGGCGGGAAACCGTGTCGTCCGGCCAGGCCGTGCATACGGCGGCATAGCCATCGGCGGCCTCGGTCCAGCGTCCGGCGCGCAGGT
>CAISJH010000212.1 GCA_903885585.1 uncultured beta proteobacterium | reverse complement strand
TGCTCGCTGCGGGCATCGGCTTCGCGCAACTCTCGCTCCAGGGCCTCTTGAGCGCTACGGGCTTGAGCGGCCTGTTCTGCGCGCGCCCGTCGTTCCTGCTCAAAGTCCCGCGCTGCCTGCGCCAGGCGGCCATTGGCCGCAATGATCTCGGCGCGCAGCGCCTCCAACTGAGCATCCTTGGCTGTCACGAGCGCTTTGGCCTGATCGAGCTCCGCGCGGGCTTGAAGTAGTTCCTGCTGGCTTTCAGCCAAACGGGCAGCCGAGTCGGCTTGAGCTGCCTGCAGTTCAGAGCGATCCTGTTCGTACTCTTGATTCGCACGATCGCGAGCCTGCATCCAGAGCGTCTCAAGCAGGCCGTTGGCGGCTTGCAGCACATCGTCGGGCACCTGGGCGCCCAAGCGCACGCGCATGGCGAGCTTTCGGCTCAAGTCCTGGCGCCAGGCGGTGATGCAGCGCTGGGCGGTGGTCTGGGAGCCACCGCCGGCCAACTCACGCAACTGCTTGGCGTTGAGGATCAGCCCGTGGCTCGTGAAGGCCTCGCTGAGGATCTCCTGGTAGCAATCGGCGTAGTCGCCAGTGCAGGAGGCCGCGAAGGCTTTCAGTGCCTCGGGGTAGGGCGCTTGTTGTTCAAGAAGCATGTTCAGGGGCCAAGCTCGCCGCAGATAGTGGTGATTGAAAGCCAGCAGTCGCTGTGTGGGTCAGTCGGTTCATTTGGCCTGCGAGCACCAAAGTCGGAATTCGAAACCGCACACGCAGGCTAGGGGCGCGCAGCCAAGCAGGGCGCGCGTCGAAAAGCTCAGCCGGCTTCATGCACACGCATTTCAATGTGCAGCCCGGCAGACGTTGCCATGTTCACCAGCGCGTCGAGGCTGAACACGATGATCTTGCCGTGCATCAGGTCAGAGACTCGCTGCTGAGTCACACCGAACAGCACGGCAGCCTGCGCCTGGCTCACTTGCGTGCGTGTCAGGTGGTTCTTCAGCGCCGTCATAAGGGCAGAACGCAGCTTCATGCTGTGCGCCTCTTTCGGGGTGTCCTCGATGGCATCCCAGACGCTCGCAAATCGTGGGTTGCTCAATGACCTACCTCCTTCAACCGTTCGCGATAGCGCTTTGTGGCCAGATCCAGATCGGGCACGCCGGTGTTCTTCGTCTTTCGAGACAGGGGGGTGTTGCGGGTGACGGCGCGTTCAAGTTGCCTTGGTGAAATATAAAGGTACTTGTATACTTTGATCGGTGAAGCCGTTGAACTTTGTGGGCAGTGCAAAGGAGGACCTGGCCGCGTTTGCTGCTGATGCCAAGCGCGAAGCCGGGTTCGATTTGTGGCAGGTGCAACTGGGTTTGATGCCGCGCGACTTCAAGCCCATGCCGACGGTAGGTGCGGGGGCTTACGAGATTCGGGTGAAGGTGGGCACGCAGTGGCGCGTGATCTACGTTGCCAACCGTGCCGATGCGGTCTACGTGCTCCACTGCTTCCAAAAGACCTCTCAGAAGACCGCTAAACCCGACATTGATCTGGCGGCCCGTCGATACAAACTCATTGGAGATTGAGCCATGACCGAACAAGAAGTCATCACCCCCAGCAGTGGCAACGTCTTCATCGATATGGGCCTCAAGCCCGAAGAAGCTGCAGTGCTGGCCCTGCGAGCGGACCTGATGGGCCGCCTGCGGCTGATGGTGCGTGACAAAGGCTGGACGCAGGTTCAGGCGGCCGAGCACTTTGGCGTCGCGCAGTCGCGCGTCAGTGATTTGATGCGCGGAAAGTGGGACAAGTTCAGCCTGGATATGCTGATTACCCTGGCGGCGCGGGCGGGGCGGCGGGTTGAGCTGGCGATGGTGTGAACGAAGACCGCGACCACACGCGCGTTTGATGCCGCCAACTACCTCGATAGCGAAGATGGCATCACCGCTCAGCTCAGCAGCATGCTTACAGCACATGAAGCCGGCACTCTGGCGCAGGCCTTGATCGACATCGCCTAAACACTTCGCATGGCTCAGATGGACCAAGCTGGAGCGCTGACCAACCAAGGTTCGTACATAGCCCTGCATGTTGAAGTGCACCCGCGCTCTGAGTGCATCCACCTCGTGTGCAGAGAACTGAGCGAGAAGCTCGTGGCCTAGCCGGCGGCCTTCGACGTAGCACTCGACCAGGCGTCTGCTGCAGTGTTGGCCGAAACCCGCAGCTTGCCGAAACTGCTGAGCACGGCCTTGCCTTCGCCATTGCAGTAGCCGTGAGTGCCTGACGTAGCCACCGTTGGGAGTGCTGGCAAGGATCCGAGGAGGCATTGCGGCAGGGAACTCAAGGCCCGAGTTCGCCACGGATCGTGGCCACGACTCGAAGCCAGCAGTCGCTGTGCGGGGCAGCGGGATCACTCAGCCCCTCAGCGCCGGAGTCGGAGATCGAGGCGAGGCATACCAGCTCACCCGTTTCGCTGCAGATGTCCAGTGCTGCGCTTCGGCCCTGATCGTGCAGCCGCCAAAAGCGTGCGATGGGTGCGCGCGGCGAGGATCGTGGCAGCGAAGGCCGGCGGCTGGCTTCAAAGTCCATCAATGCAGCTTACTGTAAATGCAGCAGTGCTGCAACTACCTTCACTCTCGATTGCTATGTGTGACATTCGGTACATAATGTCACAAACCTTGCTCTACGGTGATCCTCTCCCGCTCCTGGCAGACGGAACTGTTGGAACGCCAGATCCGAACGCCCTCGATTCTGCGAATGAAGCACCTAGAGGTAGACCCGTTGGAACTTGGATGTCCCATTGCTCAGGGCGGGCCTTCTCTGCAAGTCTGAAAAGGCCTAGGACGAAGGGATTATCCTCTTCTTGAATTCATCCCGTGTTTGAATAATCGCTGAAACTATTTCCCTGTGGAACTCATCTCTACTCACCGCTTCCTCCAATTTCAAAAGGACTGCATCAATAAATACCCCTCCAAGTAGTCCTCCGATAAATCCACCTACCACCGTACCAATCCCGGGCACAACGGACCCCATAACGGCCCCGACACCGCCCCCAACAGTAGCACCTCCTGCCTTCGCTGCAGCGGCCTTGAAGACAGCTTTTGCTGCACCTTTGAAAATTGCTTTGCTCGCAATTTTTCCGGCAATGAGCCCACCAACGCCTGCCGCAACAGTCCCACCCGCGACTCTCTGCTCCAAGGATACGAAGTCAATATGAGTAGGAATCGTGATTAGCGACTCTAGGGATGCACTGCTCACTACAGACACTTGGTCTTCGTTATCGGGAAGCCTATTTTCTTCAAGGATATTCTGCTTCAGTCGTTGATATTCTTCTCTCAAGCTCTGCTGATTCGCCAGCGCTGATTCAATAGTGTTCTGCAATTCTGCTGTTGGATTGTTAAGGTTGAGATGGTCTTCTAGCTTGTTTTGCATATAAACTTCGATCTGACCGGTCAACATCTTTCCCAAACGCATATACTCGGCTTCCAAGCTGTAATACCAGTCAAGATAACTTACTACATTTCCCTCCATTTGACCAAAAGCCTTGTCTATATTTATATTAATTACGGATTTCTCATTTTCAATACGAGTCAAAACCTCCGTATTTAAGG
>CAISJH010000211.1 GCA_903885585.1 uncultured beta proteobacterium | reverse complement strand
GGCCGCACGATCACGCGCTCGAAGGCCCAGCCGGCCGCACCGGCCACGGCCATGGCCACGAGCATGGCCAGGAATACGCCCACCACGGTGGGGCCATCGGCCCCTGCTGTCCACCCCATCACGCTGGTGGCCATGAAGGCGCCCAAGGCGATGAACACCCCGTGGCCGAAGTTCAGCACGTCCATCAAGCCGAACACCAGCGTCAGGCCCGAGGCGATGACGAAGATGATCAGCCCCATGGCCAGCCCGGCGAAGGTGAGCGTGACCCAGGTGCTGGTGTTGCCGAGCAGCGGCAGCGCCAGCAACGGCACGGCCAGCAGCAGCGCAGCTGGGCGCCAGTCGAAGGCTGCCTTTGGGATGGCCTGCGGTGAGGCGCCCTCGGACGAGGCTCTAAGCGTCGAGCCTATGGGTGCAGCAAGCCCGCTGGCGGCAGCGTCGGCGGATGCCTCATGCGTGGCGGGCGTCGTCATGCGTGTTCTCCCAGGCTCAGGCCCAGCAGCCGTTGCTGCAAGGCCACGTCTTCGGCCAGTTCGGTCATCGCACCCCGGTGCACCACGCGCCCGTCGTCCATCACGGCCACGGTGTCGCCCAGGGCTCGCGCCATCATGAAGTTCTGCTCCACCAGCAGGATGGTGGTGCGCTGCGCCTTGAGCTCGCGCAGCGCCGTGATCAGGTTGCGCACGATGGCCGGAGCCAGCCCCTTGCTGGGCTCGTCGATCAGGATCAACTCGCGCGGCTCGACGATGGCGCGCCCCACGGCCAGCATCTGCTTCTGCCCGCCGCTGAGCTTGCCCGCCGGGACCAGCCAGAAGGTCTTGAGCGGGGGGAACAGGCCGAAGATCCAGGCCAGACGGTGGGCGTCCAGCTCGTCGGCATGGCGCGCGCTGCGGGCGGCCAGCAGCATGTTCTCCTGCACCGTGAGGTCGGTGAAGATGCCCATGCTCTCGGGCACGTAGGCGATGCCCAGCTGCGCGATGTCAGGCGTTGTCAGCCCCTTCAGCGGCTGGCCGCGAAAGTGCAACTCGCCCTGGCTGGCGGGCCAAAGGCCCATGATGGTGCGCAAGGTGGTGGTCTTGCCCGCGCCGTTGCGGCCCAGCAGCATGGTCACCTGCCCTTCGGGTACCTCCAGGTCCACCCCGTGCAGGATGTGGTACGCCCCGATGTGCGTGTGCACGCCGCGCAAAGTCAGCAGGGCGCTCATCGGTTGACCTTGTTTGCAGGACGCTGTTGGCAGACAACTTGGACTGAGCCTGACATCCTCATCGGCTGGTCCCCTCGACCGCCGTCTCTGCCACCGCGTCATCACCGTCATGGTCTTCTGGCCCCACCCCCAGATAGGCCTGCTGCACGATGGGCGAGGCCATCACGGCCGCGGGCGCGCCATCGGCCACCAGGCGGCCGTTGTGCAGCACCACGATGCGGTCCGACAGCTCGCGCACCACATCCATCTTGTGCTCCACCAGCAAGATGGTGCGGTCGCGCCGGGTCTTCAACGCGCGGATCAGGTCCAGCACCACGGGCGCGTCGTCCACGCTCATGCCGGCCGTGGGTTCGTCGAAGAGGTACACCTTGGGGTCCAGCGCCATCAGCAGGGCCACTTCCAGCTTGCGCTGGTCGCCATGCGGCAAGGCGGCTGCGG
>CAISJH010000210.1 GCA_903885585.1 uncultured beta proteobacterium | reverse complement strand
GGCGCGGCACTGACAGCCTGCAGCTGAGGCAACATCACGGCATGTCGAGCCGGAACCTCCCCACCCCCCGCATCACCCTCTACCAACAGTGGCTGGAGCGCGAGCGTGGCCTGCGTTTTGCCGACTACGACGCGATGTGGACATGGTCGGTCACCGACCTGGACGCCTTCTGGCAGTCGATCTGGGACTACTTCGCGGTGCAGTCGCCCACGCCGCACACCGCCGTGCTGGCGGACGACCGCATGCCCGGAGCGCAGTGGTTCCCGGGGGCGCGGCTGAACTTTGCGCAGCAGGTGTTCCGCCATGCCGACGCGGCGCATGCGGCGGGGCACCCGGCCATCGCTTTCACGGATGAGGCCGGCTTGGCGCGCGGTGAACTGGTCGAGCTGCCCTGGCCCGAACTGCAGCAGCAGACGGCTCGCTTTGCGGCCGCGCTGCGTGCCCTGGGGGTGCAACGCGGTGACCGCGTCTGCGCCGTGCTGCCCAACACGCCACAGACAACGGCCGTCTTCCTGGCGGTGGCCAGCCTGGGGGCGGTGTGGAGCATCTGCTCGCCCGACATGGGGCCCGTGGCGGTGCTGGACCGCTTCCGCCAGATCGAGCCCACGGTGCTGGTGGCCTGTGACCAGGTGCGCTGGGGCGTCGTGGTGCATGACAAGCGCGCGCTGGTGGACGAGCTTCTGGCAGGCCTGCCCAGCGTGCGGCACGCCGTGCGGGGCGCGGACCTGGGCGCCTTGCTCCAAGGCGAAGCGCCGTCGGATGCAGCGCTGGCCCGGGCGCTGGCCGATACGTTCAACACCGGCACCGCTCGTGGGCAGCATCCCCAATTCCAACCCGAGTGGCTGCCTTTCGACCACCCGCTGTGGATCGTCTACTCCAGCGGCACCACCGGGTTGCCCAAACCCATCGTGCATGGCCATGGTGGGGTGATGCTGGAGGCGCTCAAGAGCTCGCTGCTCAACAACCTTGGGCCGACCGTGGAAACGGGCGACCGCTTCCACTGGTTCAGCACCACGGGTTGGATCATGTGGAACTGCCAGATGGCGGGCTTGCTCGGCGGCACCACCATCTGCCTGTTCGACGGCAGCCCGGGCGGGCCGTCGGCCGCACCGGACTGGAGCACGCTGTGGCGCTTTGCTGCGCTGTCGCGCGCCACCTTCTTTGGCGCCGGCGCGGCGTTCTACGCCAGCTGTCTGAAGGCCGATGTGCGGCCGATGGAAGTGGCTGACCCCGCAGCACCCGGCGGAAAGCTCGAGCTGACGGCACTGCGTGCCGTGGGCTCCACTGGCTCGCCCCTGTCCGACGAGTGCCACGACTGGATCTGGGAGCGCCTGCCGCGGGTAGGCGGGCAGCCGATCTGGATCGACTGCATTTCTGGCGGTACTGACTTTGCCGGCGCGTTTGTGGGCGGCAACGTCACGCTGCCGCAGGTGCGCGGGCAGATGCAGTGCCGCTGGCTGGGCGCGGCCGTGCAGGCCTGGGACGAGCAGGGCGCCAGCGTGATCGACCAGGTGGGCGAGCTGGTGTGCGCGCGGCCCATCCCGTCCATGCCGCTGCGGTTCTGGAACGATGAGGGCGATCGGCGGTATCGGGACAGCTATTTCGACATGTACCCCGGCGTGTGGCGCCACGGCGACTGGATCCGTATCGCCCCCCGATCTGCAAGTGACAGGGGCGAAGCGCCGGCTCAAGCGGCCGCTGGAGCTGCAGGCCTCTCGCCGGCGACAAGCACCTCAGGCCCTGAGGCCCCCCGCATCATCCCCAGCCCCTTCGGCGACGCCCCCGTGGCCCACGGCGCCATCATCTACGGCCGCAGCGACGCCACCATCAACCGTCAGGGCGTGCGCATGGGCACGGCCGAGCTTTACCGCGTGGTGGAGGCGCTGCCCGAGGTGCTCGACAGCCTGGTGGTGGACCTGGAGTACCTGGGCCGCGAGAGCTTCATGCCGCTGTTCGTGGTGCTGCGCGAGGGCCTGGTGCTGGACGCGGCGCTCACCGCGCGCCTGCACGGCGCCATCCGCCAGGGCCTGGGGCCGCGCTACGTGCCCAGCCAGACGCTGCAGGTGGCCGCCATCCCGCGCACCTTGTCGGGCAAGAAGATGGAGCTGCCGGTCAAGAAGCTGCTGCTGGGCGCGGACCCCGCCAAGGTGATGAACCGCGACGCCATGGCCAACGCCGCGGCGGTGGACTGGTTTGTGGAATTCGCCCGACAGCGCGCAGGAGGCTGAGGCCTCCTGACCCAAGGCCCGGTTGTTGCCCTGTCCGGTTCCGCGGTCTCACAGAGCTCAGCCGCCACGGCAGGTTTGAGTCCGTCCTCATCCCCCAAAGGTTCTGTTCCGGCGCGGTCCGGATTCGTGCACACTCTGGCGATGGTTGCGCCAACGCCTGCGGGCCCGCTGACTTACCTGCGCTATGTGCTGTTCCACGCCGTGGGGCTGCTCATGGCCGCGGCCTTGGTGGCCGGCGGGGTGCGGATCACCGTGGCGCTGGTCGGGGTGGTGGTGGCCTATGTCGTCGGTGATGCGGTGGTCGGTGACGACCTGTCGACCCCGCACTTCACCCGCCCGGCCTGGCTGACGGCCCAACTGTGGATGGCGCTGCCGCTGCTGGCCGCCATCGTCTTCAGCGCGGTGTGGAGCGCCAGCCCCGGCGACCCACTGCGCTTTGGCGCTGCGGTGCAGGCGCTCACAGGCTACGACGCCCTGGCGGCGCGCGAGGCCACGGGCTTCGGCCACCGGGTCTCGGCCGTGCTCTTGACCGGGCTGATGATCGGCATGATCGGCACCATCACCGCGCACGAGCTCATCCACCGCGCCTGGGACCCGGTGTCGATGACGGTGGGCCGATGGCTGCTGGCCTTCAGCTTCGACACCGCCTTTGCCATCGAGCACGTGCACGGCCACCACCGCAGCGTGGGTACGCCGGCAGACCCGGCCACGGCCCCGCGCGGGCGCGGTGCGTGGGCGCACATCGTGGTGTCCACCTGGCAGGGCCAGCGCAGCGCCTGGCACATCGAGTGTGCGCGCCTGCGCCGGCGTGGCCACCCGCTGCTGTCTCGCCACAACGCCATGATCACCGGGCCGTTGATGAGCGCCGCCCTGGTGATTGGCGCCTGGGCGATGGGCGGGGCGCTGGCGGCGTTGTTCTTCGTGCTGTCGGGCCTGTGGGGCAAGGCGCTGCTGGAGGTGGTGAACTACATGGAGCACTACGGCTTGGTGCGCGACCCGGCCGAGCCCGTGCAGCCGCGCCACAGCTGGAACACCAACCGCCTGCTCAGCTGCTGGACGCTGTTCAACCTCACGCGCCACTCGCACCACCATGCCCGCGGCTCGGTGCCCTTCCATGCCCTTCAGCCCATGCCCGACGCGCCCCAGATGCTGGGTGGCTACCTCAGCACCATGCTGGTGGCCCTGGTGCCCCCGCTGTGGCACCGCTGGATGACCCCGCGGCTGCTGCAGTGGGACGCGCAGCAGGCCAACGCAGCCGAGCGCGTGCTGGCGCGCCAGGCCAACGAGCGCAGCGGGCTGCGCGTGCTGGAGCGGGCCACGCAGCGCCTGGGTTGATAGGGCCTGTTGGCGCGCTTCGGCCGCTGGCCTGGCCCGTGCTGGCCGTGCGAGCTGCTCAGCTCCTGTTCAAGCGCTGCCAGGCTTCTTCGTGCGGGCCGCAGGAGCAGATGCGGGCTCGCGGTAGGTCGCAAACACATCCCGCAACGGCGCTGCAGGTGCCGGCTGCGGGGTGAGCGAGCGCTCCAGCTCATCCAGGTGGCGGCGCATCTCGGCGGCACTGCCGGCGGCGCCGGCCTGAGCCAGCGCGGCCAGCATTTCCTGGTGGCGGTGTGCCACGCAAGCCGGGCGACCCGGGCGCTTGTACAGCGCCATGAGCAGCGAGGTGGTGGGCAGCAGCTCGTCGAGCATGCGCATGAACACGGGGTTGCCGGCCAGCCGGGCCAGTGCACGGTGGAACTCGCCGGACAGGCCGATGGCCGCCGCGCTGTCGCCGCGGGCCTCGGCCGCGGCCTCTGCTTCCACCAAGGCGCGCAGCTCGGCGATCTGTGTGGGCGTCAGCCGTCCGCCCAGCCGCCGAGCGATCTCGCACTCCACCACGCGGCGCGCATCGAACACCGGGGCGGCATCCTCCAGGCCGGGCTGTGGCACCTGCGCGCCTCGGTTGTGGCGCAGTTCGATGATCTGGTCCTGTGCCAGGCGCTGCAGGGCCTGGCGCACCACTGTGCGCGACACAGCGAAGGATTCGGCCAGTTCCTCCTCACGCAGCCGGGCCCCGGGGGCCAGGCGGTGCTCCACGATGGCGCGGTAGATGCCGTCGTAGACGCGATCGGTGGCGGTCGCGCCGGCGGTGGACGCCCCTGCGGACCGTGTGGCAGACCGTGTGCTGGACCGTGGGGCAGAGGAGGGAGGGCGCGGGCTCATCGGGGCGGGAGGGGCGGATCAGGCGATCGGGCGATCGGGCGGGCATGGCGGCTGGCGCAGACGCACCGCAGGAAAGCGGTGGTGTGCGGGCCGGCAGGCCCTTCGACCTGGCCAAGCCTGCACGGCGCGCCACACGCGTGCCCGCACCGTGCACCTGCACCGTCTGCATTGTGGCCGGGCGCCACAATGGCGCGCTTCCTGCGAGGACCGAATGATGAACGACGCTTCTCCTGAAGGCGGCAGCGCTCCCGCCCTCGACAACCAAGCGCTGCGCGTGGACGGCGCCCGCCTGTGGCAGCGCCTGATGACACTGGCCGCCATCGGTGCCACGCCGCGCGGCGGCGTTTGCCGCATCGCGCTGACCGACCTGGACCGCCAGGGCCGCGAGCTCTTCGCCACCTGGGCGGCCGAGCTCGGCTGCACCCTGCGGCGCGACGCCATCGGCAACCTCTTTGCGCGCCGCGCGGGCACGGACGACCACCTGCCCGCCGTGGCCACGGGCAGCCACATCGACACCCAGCCCACGGGCGGCAAGTTCGACGGCAACTACGGCGTGCTGGCCGGGCTGGAAGTGCTGCACGCGCTCAACGACCACGGCGTGCGCACCCGCGCCCCGCTGGAAGTGTGCGTGTGGACCAACGAGGAGGGTTCGCGTTTCGTGCCGGTGATGATGGGCTCGGGCGTGTACGCCGGCGCCTTCAGCCTGGCGCACGCGCTGGCCGCGCGCGACACGCAAGGTGTGAGCGTGGGCGAGGCGCTGCAAGCCATCGGCCAGGCCGGCACCGCGCCTGCAGCCCTGGCTGACGGCGCACCGCGCTTTGGCGCCTACTTCGAGGCCCACATCGAGCAGGGCCCGGTGCTGGAGGATGCGGGCATCACCATCGGCGTGGTCAGCGGGGCGCTGGGCCAGCGCTGGTACGACGTGACCGTGCAAGGCATGGAGGCGCACGCCGGTCCTACGCCCATGGGCCTGCGGCGAGATGCGCTGCTGCCCGCGGCGGCGCTGATGCAGCGCGTGAACGCCATTGCGCTGGCCGAGCAACCGCATGCGCGCGGCACGGTGGGCCAGGTGCTGGTGCACCCCAATTCGCGCAACGTCATCCCCGGGCGGGTGCGCTTCACGGTGGACTTTCGTCATGCCGACGCCCAGGGCCTGGCGCGCATGGACGCCGCGCTGCGCGCGGCCGTGGCCGAGCTCACCTTGCCCGGCATCGAGATCACGGTCGAGCCCGTGGTGGAGTACGCGCCCACGCCTTTCGACGAGGGCTTGCGCGCGCTCATCAGCGAGGGCGCCGAGCGCGCCGGCCTGTCGCAGATGGCGCTGGCCAGCGGCGCCGGCCACGATGCCGTGTACGTGGCGCGCACCGCACCGGCGGCCATGATCTTCGTGCCCTGCAAGGACGGCATCTCGCACAACGAGATCGAGGACGCCCGGCCCGAGCACCTGGAGGCCGGCGCCAACGTGCTGCTGCACGCGATGCTGGCTCGCGCGGGCGTGGTCTGAAGGCCCTGTGCGTTCCGACGGCGACCCGCTGACGTGCGGCCGCCGCCAACCCGACATGACCGCAACCCCCGAATCAGCAGAAAGCCCGAGCACATGGAACTGCAGGTCCAGCCACTGAACGTCACGGCTTTCGCGCCTTATGGCGAGGTGATCGGCATACCGGCGGCCAGTGGGCCGAGCGCGGGCCCTGCGAGCGGCCTGCCCGTGCGCGCCATCAACGGCGGCACCAGCCAGCGCTGGGACATGCCGGGCAGTCTGCAACTGCACACTCAAGGGGGCGAGCCCTGCGTGGCCGTCTTCCGTGCGCAGGCGCAAGCGCTTGTCGGGCCTTGGCGCCTGCTCGAGCGCCACCGCCTGGGCACGCAGACCTTCATCCCGCTGGCCGGGGCCCGCTGCGTGGTGCTGGTCGCGCTCGGCGAGACCGCACCCAACCTGGCCACGCTGGCGGCTTTCGCAGTCGACGGCGCTCAGGGCTTCACGCTGCACGCCGGCACCTGGCATCACGGCCTGATGGCACGTGACGCAGGGGACTTCGTGGTCATCGAGCGGCGGGCGGCGCAGGTGGACTGCGAGTTCGCGGAACTGGCGGAGCCAGTCACGCTGCGGCCCTGATCTCCCGCAGGGCGTCGGGGCATGCAGACGCTTGCCGTTGACCATGATGATCGAGCACAACGCGGCGGGCACCTTGATCGCCATGTTGGTGTTCCTCCAGGGCGGTGGCAATTCTGGCCATGTCGTTGACCCCGGATATGGACTGCGACCTGCACAACAGGCAGCGGCGAGGCGGCCTGCAGCAGGCTCGGGCTTTGCGAGATGCTTGTGGTCGGCCCGGGGCGGCATACTTATGCGATGAAGTGGATCGTGCCCGTGGCGCTGCTGGCCGCACTCGCCGCCTGCGGTGGCGGTGCAGGCACGCTGCCGCCCGAGGCAGCGGTAACGACGACGCCGACGCGTGTCGTCACGGTTCAGGAGCAGCAATGCACCCAGGCCGGCTGGCGCAGCGAGACCATGGTCGTGGCCGGAATCGCACGCGGCGTGCTGTGGAAGGCCCCAGCCGGCGCATGGGCGCGCGGTGGACTGGTCGTGCTTCACGGCGGGGGCGGACAGCATGCAAACTTCTGCATCGCCAATGCGGAACTGATCGCGGCACAGGTGCGATTCACCGACATGGCGCTGGCGCAAGGTTTTGCGGTGTTCCTGCTCGACTCGACCGACCGAGTCACCGACACCGAGGGCCGTCTGTGCGGCAAGGTCTGGGATGACGAGGTGCGCCAGCGCGACAACCTCGACCTGCCGTTCATCGAGGAGGTGCTGCGCAAGCTGATTCCATCCGCGCGCCCAGCGGGCAGCCGGACCGACCTCTACCTCACCGGGTTGTCGTCTGGCGGGTATATGGCCGTTCGTGCCGCCACCCACTTCGGCGGCCACATCAGCGCCTTTGCGCCCGTGGCCAGCGGCGATCCCTACGGCTGGGTACGCGATTGCACGCCGCGCGCAGGCGACCGCACCAACGTCTTCGGTGTCGGCCTGGATGCCGAGACCCGGCGCAATATCAGCGAGGTCGGCGCCTGCGCCGCAACGTCGTGGCCGAACGAGAAGCCGTGGGACGGCTCCGCGATCAATCCCAAGCCGCCGTTCCGGCTTTTCCACCACGCGCAGGACGGCATCCACGACCGGTCATGCGTCGACAAGGTGAGGCGGCAGCTCGTCCAGCGCGGCTGGCCCGAGGCGGCGCCGTTCATGCTGGACGGTGGGTCGCGCAGTGCCGAGGTGCATTACTGGCAAGACGCCTACAACGCCCCTTTGCTGGCATGGCTCGGCGAGCAGAAGCGTCGCTGAGGCATCACCGCGGCGGCCAACACAGGTCCGTTCGGTGGTCCTGAACGGTGGCTGTGGATGCCGGACTTGGGCTTGAGCGTCCATGCCCCTCACCACCTAGCAGCCGACATTCTCGTAATCGGTTCGTCGCGAGCGGCTTTGCTGGCCCACAGCCGTCGTCTGGGTGTGCCGCTTGACCGAACGCTGTCGCTGCGGAGCGGGCTCCCGGAAGGACGGCCTCGACGGGGTCAACCCCCCCGGGCGGTTGGGCTCAGCCCGCCACCACCTGCTGCGCCAGGCGTACCAGGCTGCGGTCGCTGCCGGCCGGGCCGAGGAGCGACAGGCCCAGCGGCGCCCCGAGGCGCGTGGCCAGCGGAACCGACAGTTGCGGAAAGCCGGCCAGGCCTGAGATGCACAGCATGCGGATGGCGGCGTTGCGGTAGTCCTCCAGCGCGGCCTCGCTGTCGCTGCGCAGCGGCGCCACATCGGGCATGGTGGGCATCACCAGCACGCCGTCGTCGCCCAGCAGCGCTGCCAGGTGCGCACGGAAGCGCACGCGGAAGGCCGTGGCCTGCGCCACCTTCTCGTCGCTCAGTTGGCTGGACCAGGCGAAGCGATCGGCCACGCCCGGGCCCAGCGGCGGCGCAAAGCGCTGGATGAAGCCGCCGTCAGTGCGCCAGGCCTCGCGGCCCTGGAGGTGGCGGAAGTGCCAGTACATGGCTTCGAAGCTGTCCAGGACCACGTTCACGCTGGCTGGCGCGCCGAGCGCGGCAGCCACGCGTTGGCGCGGCGCGGCGAAGGCCTCGGCTGCCTCAGGTTGCAGCAGACCCCATACATCGTCGGGCGAGAGCAGGCGCACGCGCTGCGGCAGCGGTTTCTCGTCCTCGCCCAGCAGCACGTCGGCCACGCGGGCGAAGGTGCTCACGTCGCGCGTGAACCAGCCGCAGGTGTCGAAGCTGGGGGAGAGGTCCAGGCAGTCTTCCAAGCTCACCCGGCCGTGCGTGGGGCGCAGGCCCACCAGGCCGCAGTGGCTGGCCGGGGCGCGCACCGAGCCGCCGGTGTCGGTGCCGAGTGCAAAGTCCACCAGGCTGTTCGACACGGCCGCGGCCGATCCCGAGGACGAGCCGCCCGTGATGCGGTCTGGCGCCCCGCCATTGATGGGCACGCCGAAGTGGGCGTTGTTGCCGTTCATCGAGAAGGCCAGCTCGTCGGTGAGCGTCTTGCCCGCGAACACGGCACCGGCGTCCAGCAGTCTCTGCACCGTGGGGGCCGTGCGCGTCTTGATGCCAGACTGCGCCAGCAGCAGCGGTTGGCCGCCGCTGGTGGGGTAGCCGGCCACGTGAAAGAGGTCCTTCACGGCGAAGGTCAGCCCCGCTAGTGGCCCGGTGCCGGCGTGCGGCACGGGCGCATCCGGGTAGGGCATGAAGCAGCGGGCGGTGTCGTGGATCAGTGGCAAGGCGGTCTCCCTGGGGTGTCTGGGCGGGGTTTGCAGATGGGGCTCAGGCGCAAGACATTTTCACAGCTGGCAGTGGCGCCCGGAGTTCAGCCCCGCGCGGACGCCGGCACCTCAGCGGGGCTCCCTCAGGCCTGCGCCGAGGCGCTGGCTGCTGCGGCGGTGGCCTCGGTGCGGAAGCACCGCGCCTGGTGGCCCGGGGCCAGCACCACGGGCTCGGGGGCCTGCTGGCGGCAGGCGTCCTGCGCCCAGGCGCAGCGCTCGGCAAAGGCGCAACCGGGGGGCAGGGCCGAGAGGTCGGGTGGCGCGCCGCCAATCGTCTCCAGGCGCGAGCCCTTGGCCAGGGCGCCATGGGCGCGGCTCTTCAGCAGGGCCAGCGTGTAGGGGTGGCGCGGTTCACGGATCAGCGTGCGCGCCGGGCCTTCCTCGACGATGCGCCCGGCATACATGACGGCGATGCGGTCGGCCACCTCCACCGCCGCGCCGATGTCGTGGGTGACGAAGACGACGGCCAGGCCCAGATCACGTTGCAGTTCGCGCAGCAGCAGCAGGATCTGGATCTGCACCGTGGCGTCCAGCGCCGTGGTGGGTTCGTCGGCCAGCAGCAACTGCGGCTGGCAGGCCAGGGCGAGCGCGATCATCGCGCGCTGGCGCATGCCGCCGCTCATCTCGTGCGGGTAGGCCTGCAGCCGCCGCTCCGGGCTGGGGATGCGCACGCGCTCGAACAGGGCCAGCGCCCGCTGCTGCGCCTGCGCGGCGGAGACGTTCTCATGCCGGCGGATGGACTCCACGATCTGCGCACCCACCGTGTAGACCGGGTCCAGCGCCAGCAAGGGCTCCTGGAAGATCATCGAGGCCACGCGTCCGCGGTAGTCGGCCAGCGCGCCGGGCGACAGGTCCAGCACGTCGTGCTCGCCCACCCGCATGTGGCCGCCGATCTGCGTGTGGCGCGGCGTGTGCAGGCGCAGCAGCGAACGCAGCGTCACGCTCTTGCCCGAGCCGGACTCGCCAATCAGCGCCACGACCTCGCCGCGCCGCACCTGCAGGTCTACCCCGTCCACGGCGCGCACCGGCTTGCGGCCGGCGGTGAAGGTCACGGTCAGGCCGCGGATGTCGACGAAGGGAATGTCCTCACGTGTCATGCCAGGGCCTCCGTATGCACTGCCGCGGCATGCCCGCTGCCCGCCTCGAACATCAGGCAGGCCACCGGGTGGCTGCCTGCGCCGCTGGTGAGCACCGGCGCGCGCTGGGCGCACACCGGCTGCGCCTGCGCGCAGCGCGTGTGGAAGCGGCAGCCCGACGGCGGGTTGATGGGGTTG